>DATAJP010000001.1:0-300000 GCA_036262055.1 Ignavibacteria bacterium | reverse complement strand
ATGTGATATTGCTATCGACCAGATAAGCGGTGAGCTTGGTGGAAGCGGATATGGAAAAAATTCTCTTGAAACCATTTCGCTCGGACTGCCGACCGTTACGGAATTCTCTGATGACTATTATAAATTTCTTGGTGATAATCCATTTGTAAATTCAAACATAAATAACTTAAAAGAAAATTTGTTGAAGCTTATTGACAGCGATTCTTACAGAAATGATTTAGCTCAAAAAGGATTTGAGTGGATGAAACGAACTCATTCATTTGAAGCAGTTAATAAGACATTGACGGAGTTATACCTTAAGCATAAAATAATTCCAGAGTGAGCAAAACGCATATAAAAAATTTATTTTCTCAATCTGTTTATTACGGCATTGGGCTGATTCTTAACCGCTCTCTGGGAACCTTGCTTCTTCCGCTTTATACTCTTTATTTTACAACCGCAGACCTTGGAATGTATTCGATAATATATTCCATCTGGTTATTTATAAACGCCATTTACATTCTTGGACTTGAAACATCATTTCTCAAATTTTTTATTGCTTCAGACAATGAAAAATTTAAATCAGAGACATACTCATCAATCATTGCATCCGTTACATTTACTTCCTTATTTTTTTCAGCATTAATTTTTTATTTCGCAGACAACATTTCGCAATTAATAGAGTTTGATAATCTTTCCAAAGGCGCCTATTTAATCAAAATTCTTGCTGTTATGCTGTTTGTCGATGCATTATATCGTTTTCCTCTGCTATTGCTTAGAGCAGAGCTAAGAGCAAAAGCCTATTTTGTGCTTACAATGGTCACATTAGTCATAAATCTGCTTCTAAATTTCATTTTAATAATAAATTTTCAAATGAACATTGAAGCAATTATGTATAGTTATATTGCTTCCGCGGGAGTTACATTTTTAATAGCTCTTACCATCACACGTCAATATTTAAAACCCGTGATTTCTTTTGAAAGAATTAAAAAAATGATTTCGTTCGGATTTAAATTTATTTGGATAGGGCTTATGATAATTATAATTGACCAGTCTGATAGATTTTTCCTGAAATATTTTTTTGATGAGAGCGTTGCTGGAATTTACCAGGCAGTTTATCGCTTAGCTGCTGTGATGGGATTAATCATAACAACATTTAAATTTGCATGGACACCTTATTTTCTGAATCTTGAGAAAAATCCCGAGAACAAAAAAATTGTTTCAAATATTTTTACATATTACATTTTTGTTGCAACTTTTCTTTTACTTTTCTTTTCTTTTTTCACAGAGCATATTGTTAAACTAAAAATTTTTGGAATTAGTTTTCTTGATGAAAATTATTGGCAGGGGCTTAATATACTTCCCTATTTGTTTCTTGCATATTTTTTTTCAGGAATTTTTTCTTTTCTAAACGTTGCTCCGTTTTTTTCAAATAAAACTTTTTTATTGTTGATTGTTACAATCATCGGAACAATAATAAACCTTGTAATAAATTTATTAATCATTCCATCGCTCGGAATGACCGGCGCTGCTGTTTCAACCTTCCTTACATATTTTGTTATGACAATTCTTATCTATCTTATCTCCCAAAAAATATATCCGATTCCCTACCAAACCAAAAACATCACAATTATTTTATTATCGAGTTTTATTTTTTTTACACTTTTTCAATATCTTGAATTTCAAAACGCTATTTACAACCTCTTTTTGAATGTTGCATATATTGTTGTTTTTACAATAATTAGTTCAAAATTCGGAAATATTCAACTAAGTAACGTAAAATTAATATTTAAGAGAGCTTCTTAAAGTAAAACTTTAGAGATTTAGCTATTGACATTTATAAACAATAGCGTTAAGTTTGTATCAAGTAATAAGTAACAGTATGAAAAGTTTTATAATTCTTTTAATAATCGCTATTTTTTCATTTTTTGCGATTTCTGAGATTTTCCCTCAGGCATCAGGAAAAAACAATGATAACCCCACAAATGACTACGAAATTGATGTAGAATCATTCATGGGTATGTTTGACGGCTTAATTTCGGACGATTTAATAGACGAAATGAGCTATAATCTCCCCGATGAGCTTGTTGTAGTAAATTACGGTGTTGGAGACTTCTCAGGCGATGGAACGATGGATATAGTAGTTTCTATGCGTGATGAGACATGCCATGGAAAATGCTATAAAGTTATGCTTATGGTAAATGATGATAATAAAACATACCGAACCGTTGGAGAGCTTTATGCAGATTGGAAAGACACCCCATATGACGTTGCATTCCAGATACAAGATGGATTATGCTTGGTTACATACCGGGAAGGTGACAAATGGAAGAGCATATATTACAATTTCAGCAATACAGCGAACTTACGAAAAGTAAGCTCGGAACTTACAGAATAAAATCGCTCTATAAAATAAAAGTTTCAATTCTGCTTAAGCAGGAAAGAAAAATCTAAATACCCTTTCTTAATTTAGAAATAATCCCGGAAGTTGCCGCTTACCGGGATTTTTTTTTGCCCCTTTTATTTTTGAAATTTTATTACAAAATTTCATCAGCCCTCGCAAATAATCTTAATTTTAAAAATATGAAAACAATTAAATTGTACTCCGCACTGGTTTTCTTAATTCTTATCTTTCAAAATTCGTATTCCCAGCCTGTAGTTATTCAGCGTCAAAACATGAACGCCAACAACATTAATGCAATTTTCCAAAACACCGGCATATTTAATCAAAACACCGCACTTCAAAATCAACCGGGTTTTGAATGGCCTAAAGGGTCAGGATTGCATGCAATATTTACAACAGGAATAAATCTTGCCGCGTATGTTAACGGTCAATTCAGAATGGCATCAGGCTCATTCAGAGGTGAATATTCGCCGGGAATAGTCAGCAATGGTATGTATGCAACAAACAGTACTTTAAAAATTTACAGCATAAAAGCAGGAGATAATGCAAGCAATAATCCTGATTATGCAAACTGGCATTTAATGATACCTTATGGAGCACCTTATGATGATGTAAACATGAACGGTGCATTTGAGATTGATATTGATAAACCCGGCGTAAAAAATTCAGGTCAAACAATGTTTGTTTCATTGACTGATGCGAATACATTTCAGCACAGCACAGGAGAAGGATTCGGCGGCGGGACTTCGCCGCTGTTTGCACAAATTGCTTTTATTGCATTTTCGTTTAATACTCCTGGTTTGGAAAATGCACAGTTTGTCGTATGCCATGTAATAAATAAATCAAATACAAGCTGGGACAGTCTTCATTTTTCGATTTTCTGTGATCCGGATTTAGGTGATGCGTTAGATGATTATATAGGGTGCGACACAATCCGACAATTAGGGTATTGTTATAATGCTGACAATAATGATGCTGATTATGGTGTAGCACCTCCTGCAGTTGGAATTACTTTACTTAGAAGCATGGTAAATAGAAGTGTTTCTCAATTTGATACCCTTGGAATGACCTCATTTGTACAAACAAATAACAGTTCCTCGGTTCCCTGTGAGAATGATCCGGTTGGAGAACAATTAGGTGCATATAATCTGATGAAAGGTTATAAAAAAGATATGAGTCCGTGGATAAATCCTACTAGTGGTGAACAAACTAAATTTGTATATTCAGGTGATCCGGCGACAAATAACGGCTGGGTAGAAGCAAAGGGTTCACGTCAAAATTGCGGCGGGACTTCAGGAACAACAATAGCCGTAAATCCTCCCGGAGACAGAAGATTCATAATGTCTTCAGGAGCTGGGAATTTTAAAATGTCGCCAAATGAAAAGCAAACTGTAATATTTGCGCAGCATATTGCACGCGGTTCATCAAACTTGAATTCTGTTACAAGACTAAAAAATGAGTCAAGCACAATTCGCAGTTTATTTAATTTAATCACATTAAACTTTAGTGTTGGCATAAACAATATTTCTTCTGAGATTCCGAACAGTTTCATTCTTAATCAAAATTATCCTAATCCTTTTAACCCTGCTACCAAAATCTGCTTTGCAATTCCGAAATCAGATTTTGTTAATCTGAAAGTTTATGACATAACCGGAAAAGAAATTTCAAGCCTGGTTAATCAACAGCTTCAGGCAGGAACTTATGAAGTGAATTTTGATGCTTCAAATCTTGCATCGGGAGTTTACTATTATAAACTAACTTCCGGCAATTTCTCAGAAGTTAAGAAAATGATGTTTGTTAAATAATATTTGTCATTTAAGTGTCATTCTGAGCGAAGCGAAGAATCCCTTATTGCCTTAAAAATGGGATTCTTCGTCACTTCGTTCCTCAGAATGACACTTAATGCACAATTCTCCATTGTCATTTTTTACTTCTCTTTGCAATAACCGTCATTTTAATTGCTATTTTCAGTTAATTTCACGTCAAATACGTCAAAAACCTGCAATGGCATAAGTATTGTAATATCCTTTTACAAAGAGTTTATAATAAAAACTTTAAAAGGAGATAACAATTATGAAAGTAGTAAAAATCAAAACCGATGGTGATTTATTCAAAACCATTAACGAGACTTTCGATTCATTATTCCCGTTTGCTAATGCAAATGCGGCATACAGCAAAACCAGCATTTCCCCGAGAACAGAGATTACAGAAGACAAAGATAATTTCTATTTAAACATGGAAATTCCGGGAATCAGCAAAGAAGACGTTAAAATCGGTATTGAAAACAACGTTTTGACTGTCAGCGGTGAAAAGAAACAAAATTACACCAAAGAAGAAAAAAATGTTGTCATGAATGAAAGATATTATGGTGCGTTTACAAGAAGTTTCAATATAACTAAGGATGTTAAGGTTAACGACATTCAGGCAGAGTTCAAAGATGGTGTTTTGAACATTACATTGCCTAAAGTTGAAGAAGCAAAGCCGGTTGTAAAAGAAATAGCAATAAAGTAAGCAAATTTAAGTCCCGTTTGGGTGGCGGGACTTCATTATTCACTTATAAAAAACTGTTTTATATTATATATTGCGTAAAACACAGATAAGGGGGTTCATTTAGAATATGATACTCCCTTATTGCATTTATCAAAGTGAAATAAATACGCGCCAAAAATGAGTTTTAAAGGAATGATAAAGAGTTTAAAAAAGTTTAAATTAATATAATCAATAAATAATATGGGAAAAATAATAGGTATAGACCTCGGGACTACCAACTCTTGCGTAGCCGTTATGGAAGGAAACGACCCGGTTGTTATTGCAAATGCCGAAGGGCACAGAACAACTCCATCGGTTGTTGCTTTTACCAAAACAGGTGACAGATTGGTTGGTGACCCTGCAAAAAGACAGGCGGTAACTAATCCTAAAAATACTGTCTTCTCCATAAAAAGATTTATGGGAAGAAGATATGATGAAGTTACCGAAGAAATCAAGAAAGTCCCCTATCATGTTGTCAAAGGTGAAAATGACGTTGCTAAGGTAGAAATAGAAGACCCTGCAACAGGTCAGAAGAGAATTTATTCTCCGCAGGAAATCTCTGCAATGATTCTGCAAAAGATGAAAAAAACTGCTGAGGATTATCTCGGTCAGTCAGTAACGGAAGCTGTTATCACAGTTCCTGCTTACTTTAATGACTCACAAAGACAGGCAACAAAGGATGCGGGAAAAATCGCAGGTCTCGATGTTAAAAGAATAATTAACGAACCGACTGCAGCAGCGCTTGCATATGGTCTCGATAAAAAAACAAAAAATTTAAAAGTCGCAGTATATGACTTAGGCGGTGGAACATTTGATATATCCATTCTTGAGTTAGGTGACGGTGTATTTGAAGTTAAATCAACCAATGGTGACGGACACTTAGGCGGTGATGACTTCGACCAGGTATTAATCGATGAGTTAGCAGAAAGATTCAAAAAGAAAGAAGGAATTGATTTAAGAAAAGACGCTATGGCGCTTCAGAGATTAAAAGAAGCAGCTGAAACCGCTAAGAAAGATTTGTCAACAAAAACTTCTACCGAAGTTAATCTGCCTTACATTACTGCAACTGCAGAAGGTCCAAAGTTCCTGCTTGAAACAATTACAAGAGCAGAATTTGAAAGACTTGTTGACGGTCTCGTTAACAGAACAGTCGGTCCTTGCGAACAGGCAATAAAAGACTCAGGATATTCAAAAAATGATATTAACGAAGTTATTCTTGTCGGTGGTTCGACAAGAATTCCGCTTGTTCAGGAAACAGTAAAGAAAATTTTCGGTAAAGAGCCGAGCAAAGGTGTAAATCCTGATGAAGTTGTTGCAGTTGGTGCAGCTATTCAGGGCGGTGTTCTTTCAGGAGACGTTCAGGACGTTCTCTTGCTTGACGTTACTCCGCTTTCACTTGGTCTCGAAACTCTTGGCGGTGTTATGACAACTTTAATTCCTGCTAACACAACCATACCGACAAAGAAATCACAGGTATTCTCAACCGCGTCTGATAACCAGCCGAGCGTTGAAATCCACGTATTGCAGGGTGAAAGACCTATGGCAATGGACAACAGAACACTCGGAAGATTCCATTTAGATGGAATTCCGCCTGCGCCAAGAGGATTACCGCAGATTGAAGTTACATTCGACATTGATGCTAACGGTATCTTAAATGTTTCTGCGAAAGACTTAGGAACAGGAAAGACACAGGATATTAAGATTACTCACTCTTCAGGTCTCTCACAAGAAGAAATCGAGAAGATGAGAAAAGATGCAAAAGAACACGAAGGTGAAGACAAGAAAAAGAAAGAACTTATCGATAAACAAAACGAAGCTGATTCTCTTGCATTCCAGGGTGAAAAACAGCTTACAGAGTTAGGTGATAAGATGAGCGCAGATACGAAAGCAAAGATTCAGGCAGCGCTTGACAGATTAAAATCGGTTGTGAAATCATCCGACGTAAATGAAATCAAGTCTGCAATCGACGGATTCAATGCAGCTTTCCAGGCAGCATCATCTGAGATGTATAATACTTCGAAAGAACAACCGGGTGCACAGCAGCAAGGTCAGCCGGGAGGACAGCAGCAAGGCGGCGGACAAGCCGGTTCACAGCAAGGTGACGGCGGTGTTGAAAACGCCGACTTTGAAGTAGTTGACGACGAAAAGAAGTAATTAATAAAATATAATGTGGTAAATTAAGGCATTTTGAGCAATCGGAATGCCTTTTTTCTTTTTTATATCATATTTTTTATATTAATTTAACTCAACCCGTTCTTATCTAAACTAAAAAAACTGCTATGAAAAAACTTCTCACCTTATTAGTTTTTCTTTCAATTCCTTTATCTGTTTTCGCCGGTGATGACATCACTGTGACAACTTATAATCCGCCTATTCCTTTAGAGCAGATTTCAAGCGATTGGGGCAATGATTTTCTTGTTTCTTCAACAGAGCCATTAAGTAAACCCTCAGGTATTTATAGATTATCATCTACAACAATTTATGTTTCTGTTCCGGATTCTTCCATTTTGCCGGGACAAGTTATGGTTATATTAAAATCAACTAACAACGGTGCTAACTGGGCAGTCGAGAATAGTATAGCTGCTCCTCCGGGAATTCTTGTCGGTAAAACAAAAATGGTCAGAAGCGGTCTTGATTCAATTTACTGCGCATTTATTGCAAGTTCTACTGTTTATATTTTAAATGTTATTAACGCTAATCTTACAAGCTTCACTCCATATACTAATGTTCGTGATTTTGACATTGCCGCTTCATCTACGGGAAGCATTTACGTAATTGTTGACCTTAATACAAATAATGAAACAAGATTTTATGGTTCTGTGAACGGCGGTGCGACATGGGGAGGCGCTGTATTTCTAAGCTCTGTTTCTGCGCATCCGCAGCTTTCAATGTCGGCAACCGGAGATACTTTATTGATTAATTATTATGGAGTAGCAATAGCGCCTGATACAATCAGCAGTGCTATAAGAAGTGTCCGTTACAGAGAATCAGTACCGGGAACATTAGTAATTGTAGGGTCATTTACAACACCATTAGTTGCAGGAACACCAAGACCGCAGTTTCAGGCGGTTATGACTCATGGTAACGCATGGCTGTTTTATTCCGAAGGAACTGCAGGTAATTTGAGCATGAATTGCCTCGTTAGCACAAATACAGGTCTCAATTTCGGTGCTCCCGTTTCGATCGGCAATATGCCCGGAAGGGAAGAATATTATTTTGATGCAAAATACTGGGCGGGAGGCGCAGATGTTATTTACTATTCAGACAGCACTGCAGGCGGACCAAACAATGTAACGGATGTATTAATGAATCTTTATGCTTCAAACGGAACCCCTTCTACTTTCAGTTCACCTTTACGAGTAAGCGAGCATCCTCCGGTAACGTCAGCAAGAAATTATTATCCGACATTAATTGAGTATTTGGACGTAAATGATGATGCAGGAGCATTGTGGGTCGGACTTGACGGTGCAAACAGAAGATTATACTATGACAGATATAGCTCAATTTCAGGAATTTCAAATAACGGAAATGAAATTCCCGAAAAATATTCACTAAGCCAGAACTATCCTAATCCTTTCAACCCGACAACCAAAATTGATTTTGCAATTCCAAAAAATGATTTGGTGATCTTAAAGGTGTACAATGCTTTGGGAGCTGAAGTTGCAACACTTGTAAATAAAAATATGAATGCAGGTTCATATACAGTTGACTTCGACGCTTCCCTTCTATCAAGCGGTGTATATTTTTATACTCTGCAATCAGGTTCATATAACATCACTAAAAAGATGATGCTTATTAAATAAAATATTTTTTATTCTAAAACAAAAAGGCGTCACGGTTTTTCCGTGACGCCTTTTTTATTTTCAGATATAATCTCTTTTCAGAGAATATATAAGCTTATTTCACTAACATCATTTTCTTTATGTCGGTAAATCCGTTTGTCTGGATTTTATAGAAATAAAGTCCGCTTGCAAGATATGAAGCATTGAAATCAATTGTATAGCTTCCTGCAGTAAGCTCGCTGTTCACAAGAACTCCTACTTCTTTACCAAGAACATCATAAACTTTTAATGATACCAATCCTGATTTAGGAATTGCAAAGTTTATTTTGGTTGTCGGATTGAAAGGATTCGGATAGTTCTGTGAAAGCTCGAATCTTTCAGGAATAATGTTTGAAGTTTGCTCAACACCAAGTGTTTGGGCATAAACCGAAGCTCTTAATACCGGGTCTTCGAGCTGTCCTTCTCTGAACGGACCGAACACACCGCCGAAACCTTCAATACTTCTTCTTGAAATCGGTGGAATATTATTGCTTGAAAGAGCTATGCTTTCACCGTTCATTGTCCAGATAACATAGAAACCGCCGCTCGCAATGTTAACCCCTGTTACTGGGACTCTTCTTATTAATCCTGCAGCAGGATTGGTGATAGCTTGGTTAAATAACTGCGTTCCGGGTGCGCCGTTTGGACCATCATCATCATAAATTTGTGCGAAGAATCCGACAAGATTTGGATTTGCATCAATGTAAAAATGAACCGTGTCAATTCTTACAGGATGAACCGGAGGAATAAAATATGTTCCGATTGAACCTGTTCCGCCTGACCATGAAGTTCCGCCTCCGAGCGGTATGCCTGATTCATAAGCAAGAAGCAAGTTGCTTTGTTTTGGAAGAACATTAACTTCAAGAACAGTTGAATCGTTAACCGATACCTGCTCACCCGGCAACAAAGTTCTTACTCTTACACTATAAACTCCCGGCAATAATGGTGAAAACTTTTTATTAAAAGTTACATTTGTATTTGTTCCCTGGTTAAGTGCAGGAACATTTACCGTATCTGTTGCAACAACAAGATTCGTTGAATTCACAATCATATACCTTGCAGTAAATGCTGATAAATTAACGTTTCCTGAATTTGCAACAACAGCATTTATCTGCAGTGAATCACCTGCAAGTTGAAATATACCGCCTGTTGAAGGGTTATCAATAGATTGAACTGCAGCATCACGAACCTGATAAGTAACAACAGCAGGATATTTTATTTTAACCTGTTTAAAGTTTTGCGCATATGTATTTCTGCTGATTTGCAATCCGATAAGACCTGAAATATTTTCAATGCCGACAGTTATGTCATTATTTGAAGTAACTCCGGTCATGTTCAGATACTTAAATGTAATTGAACTATCAGCTTTTGTGCAGATTACCTGGAATGTATTTGAACCTGTCCAGGTAGGCGTTAACTGCTGCCAGAAAGGTACATTGTAATATGATACTATAAACGTATCAACATTATTTGTGTAATAATAAACTCTTCCTATATTTCCCGTTCCCTGAAAGTTAATATCAGAACCATAAGGAACTATAAGATTTTGCGGAGCTGCTGTGCTTGGAATATTAGGAAATGGTGAGGCAAGCTGGTTTCCCGGCAAGCTGAAACTAATCCATCCGTTTGAACCAACCCAGAACTGATTTACGTTATAATAATAATAACGGAAGTCCCAGCCCATGTTAAACGGACCAACAAGATTGTCATCAGCCAATCCATTTACTCTGGTCCAAGTTCCTGAGCCCCAGGTTGTATCCAAAAACCCTAAAGTACCTGCAGTCAAAATTGTATCTCTCCAGGTGTAACCTAAAGAATCAGGACCGCCTGAGCTATCAGATTCAAAAAAGCTAATAAAAGGAGCACCCTTAGGATAATCCGCCTGCGCGGTTTGTGACATTACAAAAAAAGATAAAATTAATACGGGGAATATCAGTAATTTTACCAGATTCATAAACTAATCCTCCTGAATATTTAATTAATTATAATATTAATATTCTAAAATTTTAGCTCTTATTCAATTGCAAAAAGGGTTTAATATTAAAAGAAAAAGGCGGAATAATTCCGCCTTTTAGGATACAAAATAACTACTAACAACAACCTTATTTTACAAACATCATTTTTTTAATTTCGGAAAATCCGTTTGTTTCAATTTTATAAAAATATGTTCCGCTTGAGAGTTGAGCTGCATTAAAATCTACAACGTATGCCCCGGCTTGTTTTACTTCATTCACAAGCACAGCCACTTCCCTGCCCAACAAATCATAAACTTTCAAAGAAACAAAACCTGACTGGGTAATTGAAAAATTTATTTTTGTTGAGGGATTAAAAGGATTCGGATAATTTTGTGAAAGTTCAAATCCCTCAGGCACGTTAGATGATACTGTAGAGATTCCGGTTACATTGGAATATTTAACTACCGTTAAACCAAGCTGATAACTACCTGCAACAATTGCATTTCCTGAATTATCAAGTTTAATAAAACTTCCGATTGACCAGTTATTTCCATCAGTATATTCATGATGCCATGATGCAGTACCTGAAGGTGAAATTTTATGAATAAACATTTTTGCACTTGAAACAACTTCCCAGGGATACTCCCCTGTCATATATATATATCCGTTTGCATCAACAGTTAAATCATTTACAAAAACATCATTCCCGTTTATCATTTTCGTCCATAATACTGTCCCATTTGAACTGTATTTTCTTATTACAGATTCATAACTGGTATTAGGGTCGGACGAAAAAGATTGATAGCTTGAAACAATAACGTTTCCCTGCGCATCGAATTCTATATCCGTAGGAATTAATCTTTTATCACCACCTCCGTCATATAATGATTCAAATCCATTACTGCCTAATTTAATAAGTGCAAATTTTGAAACGTAAAATGATTGCATTAATTCTACCAGATAATATACATTGCCCTGCGCATCTAATTTCATTACTCTTGGAGTTTCATAAAATAAATTTCCGAATGTGTTTGTATAGCTCCACAAAGTATCACCATTAAAATTACACATAACTCCTATCCAGTCAATTGAAAATGATGCGTTCGTCCTTTCAGAAGCAATATAAAGCCCGGCATTATTTATGCAAAAACCTCTGATTAAATCACCCAGTGTTCCCTCCGCAACATCAATTTCTTTTTTCCAGACTTCATTTCCTGAAGGTGTATATTTGAGAACATACATTTTGCGTTCTTTATTGGTGCATACATAAATATTACCGTCTGAATCACTCTGAATGTATGCTTCTTTTGAGGTGCCGTTTTCCATATATGTATCAGTGCTATCCGCCCTGCTCCATAATAAATTTCCATTAGAATCATATTTAAGTAACCATTTTATGGAAGAACCGCTGTAACCTGTTACATAAATGTTATTTGAATTGTCGACATATGAATCAAACATGACTTCATCTGTAAAAGTCTCTGTTCCAAAAAGTTTTATCCATAAAGTATCACCAGCAGGACTAAATTTCAGCAATCGCAAATCCCTCCCGTTTATTCCACTCCCCGTGTAATCTGAACTTATGATAATATTATTTTGATTATCGAAATGCATGTTTCTTACCAATATGTCTCCCTGAATTGGTTTTCTCCAAGCCTCACTAACTTGAGAATAAGATTGAGTTAAAGAAATCAGAACAAATGCTAAAGTTAAAATTAAAGTTTTCATTTTTTTGTATCCTTTGTATTAATTTAATTATTAAAGTTGATACAAATTTATCTGTTTTAACCCGCATTCTGCAAAGAAACATTTAAAATATCGCACCCTTTGATTTATTTTTATATATTATTAAATATTGATATTATAATAATTTAATAGCTTAATTTGATATTTTTTGTTACCTTAATATTATGGATAATTCGCATTTAATAATCATTTTAAAAACTTTAAATAAAAAAGAATTTAAAGATTTTGGACTATTTTTAACCTCTCCCATATTTAACCGGGAGAAAGTTTTTATAAATTTTTTTGATTACCTGAAGAAAAAATTTCCTGATTTTAGTGAAAATGATGTAACAAAGGAAAAAATTTATTCTGCTTTATATCCGGGAAAAAAATATAATGACTCGATGATGCGAAAATTAATAAGTGAGTTTACGCGGCTTGCGGAAGATTATATTTCTTTAATGATTTATAATCAAAATCATTTTGAAAAAAATAATAATTTGTTAAAATATTTCAGAAGGCATGGATTAATAAAGCATTTTGCAAAACGAAAAGAAAAAAATGAACAAACATTGGACAACATGATTTATAAAAATGAAACCTATTTTATCAACAAGTATATTACTGAAGATGAAACAAGACGGCTTAATCAGTCCTTGAAAAACAAAGCTCATTACTTTAAAAATAATTTTGAAGTAATATCTGAAAGTCTGACGATAGCTTCGATTATTAATATACTAAAAATTAATATGCATACGATAAACTATGAAAAAAATTATTTTGGAAGTAAATTGAGCTTAAGTTTGTTTGATGAAATTGACAACTATCTTTCCAAGAATAAAGAAAAATATGAAAATATTATTTACATAAAATTTTATTATAACTGCTTTAAACTCCTCCAAACAGAGGAAGAGAAATATTATTTTGAGCTTAAAGATATACTTGAAAAGGAACTGAATAAACTGCTTCCGAAAAATAAATCAGGATTATTTTCCGTTATGGGTAACTACTGTTATCTGCGAGTAATGCACGGTGATTTGAATTATATTAAGGAGCAGTTTTTTATTTACAAAACCAATATAGAATCTGAGTTTTATAAGCAGCAGCAAAATTATTTACCGCACATTCTTTATCTGAACACAATGATTCTCGGTTTGGAATCCGGAGAAACCAAGTGGGTGGAAAATTTTGTGGAAAGAAAAATTGATGAACTTAATCTCGAAGTAAGAGAAAATTTAAAGAATTTTTCTTATTCTTTAATAAATCTCCATAAGAAAAATTACGATAAAGCCCTTGAATATTCTGTAATCATACAAACAAATGATGTCGGTTTAAAACATCAGATAAAGTCTTTAATGCTAAAAATTTATTTTGAAAAAAACGACGCGGATGGATTTTATTCGCACATAGACAGTTACAGGCATTTTATCTCAAATGATAAACTGATTTCCGATGATAATAAAAAGATGTTCTCCAATTATATTAATTATTCTAAAAAGCTTTTTGACATAAAACAGCTCGAGGATAATTTTGACAAAGAATTTCAGCTTAAAAAAATAAAAGATGAGATTATAAATAATAAATTTATGATAAATAAATCCTGGCTACTGAATCGATTTACAGAAATGGAATCCGGTAACCCAAGAAAAAATATACTTACACGTGAGAAACGTGATGATTAATTGCCTGTTTAGCAGTTTTGTTTCTTGCATAAACGCTCCAGCCTGCACCTGCAAGAACGATTATTGCTCCGATTATTTGCAGCCAATGTACATTTTCATTCAGAAAAACTCTGCTGTAAAAAATTGATAACGGCACATTGAGAAAAATATATACAACAGCAGCAGATGCGCCGACAAGCTCTACGCATTTAAAATAAGCGCCGAATGCAAGCGCGCCTCCTAATATCCCGATAAATAAAAGCATGCTATACTTATTCCAGTCAAGATGAAACCATGGTGTATTAATAAAATCAATAATCGTAAACGGAAGCAATGCAACAAGTCCAAAAAATCCTAGAAGACTTGTAAGTGCTATAGGGTGGTGCCGTGTTCCAATTTTGTGAGCAATAACTGTCCCGAGTGACAGTGATGCCGCTGCAATCAGCACAAGCACGTCACCGTAAATGGTTCCCGTTCCCTGCCCTGATGCAGATGCAGAGCTTATTCCCACTCCTATGATTGCGACTATTGCTCCGAAAAAAGCAGACCAGTTCCAGCTTTCTTGTTTGAATATAACAGCGAATATCATTGCAAATACCGCCGCGAGATTAAAAATTATTGAACCTTGAGTAAGCGAAGTAGCCGCAAGTCCCGTTGCAAGACAATATGTATACAATCCGAAGCTTAAAGCTCCTCCGAAAATGAGGTAACCCCATTCTCTTTTTTCTATGTTAGTCCATTTCTTTCCAAAAGTTGCAATTATCGCAAGCACCAATACCATCAGCAAAATTCTGACCGATGCAACTACATTACCTTTCATTCCTGAAAGCAAATGAAAAAATAACAAGTTCAAACTTCCGAAAACTACAAAAATCATTCCGTAAATATTAAGAAAATTTCCTTTTTTATCTTCGTCCATTATATTTTAATATTGAAATTTTTTAATTTGAAATGAACTTCATTATGTCGTTCATTGAATGGTCTTCATTTATTTCCATCACGACGTTTCTGTCGCGGTTCTGCGCAAGAAAATTTGAAATTACTTTTATCTCATCAAGCTCAAACTGCGTGAATTTATGTTTAATGTATTTGCTCAATGAAAAGAACAAGTAATCAGACGTTTCCGTAAGCTGTTCAACAAAATTCACCTGACTCTCATCGCTTTTAGCAACGGTAAATGTATTCATAAGTTTGCCATTATGGATAAAAAAGAATTCACGTTTGCTTTCCGAATCCATTTTTATGATTATTTTTTTGTCGTTGATTGCGGAAGTAATTACCCGCTGGTAGCTCATTACGCGCTTAACGTCGTTCAACCTGTCACGCATAAATGCAGCGCGTTCAAATTCATTCTTTTCAGCAAGTACATGCATAAGTTTTTCATAAACTTTCTCGATTGAATAGCTTTTTGAAGAACAAATATAATTATGAACCCTGTCAACTTCTTTATCATAATCAGTTTTAGTCTGAGTAAAATTACATGGCGCTTTACAGCGGTTCATTTCATAATACATGCAGGTGGAGTGATTTTGCGAAGGTTTCAATATCTTATACTCGCACTTACGGAGATTAAATTTTTCATCAACTTCTTTCAAAATTCTATTGACTGTAAGTCCGCTTGAAAAAGGTCCGTAATAATTCGCACCGTCGTTTTCGATTTCATAAACTTTCTCGATTTTCGGATATCCGTTCTGAACGTCAATTTTTAAATAAGGTTGATACCTGTGACGCTTCAACGCAGAATTGAATCTCGGCTTTTCCTGTTTGATTAACTTCGACTCGAGTATCAATGCGGAAAGCTCAGAACCGGTAAGTTCGTACTCAAGTTTGGTTACATACTTCAAAAGCTTTTCAAGCTTGTAGCTTATTTCGGCTGTGTGCCTGAAATAAGACGATAATCTGTCACGCAAGCTTTTTGCTTTGCCGATATATAACAGTTCATCATTCTTGTTATAAAATTTATAAACACCGGGAGACTTCGGAATGTCTTTAAGCTTGATGCCGATTCGCTTCAACGCAGGATTTTTTTTCTCCTCCGTATAAATTCTGGTATTCTGAAACTTTAATATTTCATCAACTGATTCAAACTCGTAATCCGAATTTAGCTGCTCGAGAAAAATTAATAAAAGCTTTGCTGTTGCGAAAGCATCATCAAGCGCTCTGTGCTTGTGTTTTTGCTTTATGGAAAAATGCTCACATAAATTTCCAAGCGATTTGCTTTTCAGCTTTCTGCATAATCGTCGTGCAAGCTTTGCAGTGCATAGAGTTGAAAACTGGATATCGTTTTTATTCCGGCATCTGCGGTAAGATTCTTTCACAAACTTATAATCAAACAAAACATTATGTCCTGTGAAAATCAGGTTCTGACAGTTATGAAAAAATTTGTTGAGACATGGAAGAACATCTTCAAAGGACGGCTGTCTTATAACATCATCATTTCTGATGCCGGTCATTTGAGTAATAAAGTATGGAATGTGTTGCAGCGGGTTTACAAGTGTAGAATATTTTTCGACTATCTCGCCGTTCTCTACTTTAACGAGAGCAATTTCAATTATTCTGTTTAAATATGGATTCAGACCTGTAGTTTCAACGTCGCAAACTACATAACTGGGTTCGTAAATTGAAATTTCCGTTTTGATGCTGGTGTAAATTATTATGCTTAATTAAATAAGGTAAGAAAAAATAATTTTTTCAAGATAAATTATTTTCTTGTATAGGGCTTCAGTGGTTTTCATAAAATTTTACTTTAAATAAATCATTTATTTATTAAAATTTTTAAACTAATTCTGTCAATAAACTCAATAGTTGCCTTGTAATTCCGAAGCATTTTAAGCATTTTATATGTTCATATAAATTTGCTAATTATCATATATTTAACCCATGATTAATAAGAAAAATCCTTATAGTTATTTAACCCTTATTTTAATTTGTTTAGTCGCTTTTGCGTTTACCTGTTCATCAAAGAAGAAGACTGTAGTTGCAGAAATAGGCAAAGACAAAATTTATTTATACCAGTTTGAAGACCAGTTCATAAAAACTGTCGGCTCGCTTGACTCAGCAAAGAAAACATCTCTTGCTCAGCGCGTTGAGTTCCTTGACCTGATGATAAAATTCCGTTTAAAAACAATGGATGCGCGTGAAAGAGGGCTTTTACAATCTGAAGATATTCAAAGAGACCTTAACGAATATAAAAAGAATTTTATAACTGCATTTGTAATCGACAAGTTCGTTGTCGAACCGAATATAAAAAAGCTTCACGAATTGAAAAAAGATGAAGTAAGAGCATCGCACATTATGGTTAACTTGCCTATGCCTGCTCCAACTCCTGAAGATTCCATAAAAGCATACGAGAAGGCAAATATAATTCTTGACAGATTAAAAAATGGTGAAGATTTTGCTTTGGTAGCTGCAGAAATGTCAGATGACGTTTCAGGAAAAAGCAACGGAGGAGATTTATATTGGTTCACGGGCGGAATGACCGTTCCTGAATTTGAAACAGGAGTATATAAACTGAAAAAAGGTCAATATAGCAAAGAACCTATAAGAACCGTATTCGGACTTCACATCGTTAAACTTGTTGACAAACAACCACGTCTTGAGTCAGTCAGAGCTTCTCATATTTTAATTCAGGACCAGAGAGATTCGGTGGGTATGATAATGGATTCATTGGGAACATTGGCAAAAGCTCAGGACATTTTAAAACGTATCAAAAACGGTGAAGAGTTTGAAAAGCTTGCAGCAGAATATTCCGATGACCCGGGTTCAAAAACTAAAGGCGGCGATTTAGGGTTTTTCGAAAGAAGGAGAATGGTTCAGCAATTTGACAGCGCTGCTTTCGCTTTAAAGCCGGGACAAGTATCGGATTTGGTCAGAACACAGTTCGGATGGCACATTATAAAAGTAACCGATGTAAAAAAAGTCGAGCCGTTTGATAAAGCCGAAGAGAAATTGAAAACAGATTTCAAACGCGCTCCTACTTACAAAGAAACCTATGAGAAATATATGGTTACATTAAGAAAAGATTATGATTTCCAATTCGTTCCTGAAGGAGTTGCCGCAATAATTTCAAAAGTTGACTCAAACCAAACAATTGCTACAAATAATTTTGATAGTTTATTTACAGGAGGCATTCGCGAAACAGTGCTTGCAACTTATGACGGCGGGACAATAAAATTAAGTGATGTTCTTCAATATATGACCATGAACCGTGATTTTGCAAACAACGCGCCTAATTATGCAACCATAAAAAGATTAATTGAATCTACGTCAGACACACCATTATTATTAGAGCTAGCTGAAAAGAAAAAAATAGAAAAGGACGAAGATTACATTGCTATGCTTACTGAATATGAAAACGGCTTATTAAGCTTTAAAGTTGACCAGGAGGAATTATGGAGTAAAATTCAGATTTTACCGGCAGATATTCAGACATATTATGAAACAAATAAGGATAAATTCTCATATACAGATAGTACAGGAGTTAAATATAAGCTTGTTGATGACGTTAAAGCTGAAATTTCTAACTTAATTCAGCAGGAAAAGTTCAAAGAAATGGAAAATGCTTTAATAACTTCTCTGAAAAATAAATATCCTGTAAAGATTAACGAGAAAGCACTTGAAAAAGCATTCACTGAAAACTAATAACGATTTATCTAAAATTTGTTAAGATTAAGATTTACATGAGAAAACTTGCATTAATAATTTTTATCCTTTGCTTTGCGCAAATAAGCTTTGCACAGAAGACCGGCGATAGAATCCTTGCCGTCATCGGAGATGACATGATACTTGAATCCGATTTTCAATATCAACTTCAGATGTATCTGAGACAGAACCAGATTCCGATTAATCAAATGCCTCCTTATATACCTCAGCAGGTTTTTCAAAGCATGGTTACTGATAAAATCATCTATGCTAAAGCTGTTCAGGACAGCATTACCGTTTCTGAAGATGAAGTAAATAGAGAGCTCGATTACAGATTAAACAACATGATTGACCAGTTTGGTTCGGCGTCCCGTCTGGAAGAATTTTATGGAATGACACTCGGAAAAATCAAACTTGAATTAAAACAAGACCTTGCAAAAAAATTGATGGTCGATAAGCTCAAAAGACAAAAGTTCGGCAGCGGTTTAAAATTAACCGAGAAAGAAGTCGGTACTTTTTTTGAGCAGTTTAAAGACAGCTTACCGCCTGCAAGAACGCAATATGAATTGGCAAATATTTATATGCTGAGAAAAGTTTCCGATACGGAGAAACGCCTTGCACTCGAAAAAGCTCAGCTTATACTCGATAGCTTAAAAAACGGTGTTTCCTTTGAGACACTCGCGATTAATAATTCCGATGATAAAGGCTCGGCTGTTAATGGCGGTGATTTAGGCACTGCAAAGAAAGGGGTTTTTGTAAAACCTTTTGAAGAAGCTGTATTTATGCTCGAAGTTGGAGAAGTATCAGAACCGGTTGAAACAGAGTTTGGATATCATATTATAAAAAGCGAAGGGAAAAAAGGCGATGAAGTGAAAGCAAGACATATTCTTGTTGCTTTTCCGCGGCTTGAATCTTCCGATATGGAAACCATTACGTTTCTGAATTCGCTTCGTGACAGCATTATAAGCGGCGCAATAACTTTTGAAGACGCTGCAAAACGTTATTCCCAAGACCCTAATAATAAAGACAAAGGCGGATACGCAGGGAAAATTCCTGAAGACCGTCTCGATAGCCTTGAAATAGATGCTCTTAAAAAAATTGATGCCGGCGCTATTACATCGCCAATCAGAATCGGAGATGACAGAAACTACGGTTACGAAATTCTGAAATTGATAAGAATAATACCGGAACATAATTTAAATTTAACTGATGATTTTGATGCGATTAAACAATATGCCTTAGTATATAAAGAAAACTCCGAACTCGACAAATGGATTAATGAAATAAGAGATGATGTTTACGTTGACCTCAGAGTTCAATAGATTCAATTGACCCATTTGACTCATTAGATTTAACAGATGGATTTCAAAATCATTACTGACCTTGGGTACGGGTATGTAATAATATTTTTCATTTTATCCGCGCTCGTATCCTGGTTCTTTTATAGAAATTCCGACCTTCCCCAGCCCAAAAAATCTTTCCTGATTGCTTTAAGATTTCTCTCTGTATTTCTCATACTTTTATTGCTCGCAAATCCCGTTATTACCTTTATAAAATCACAGTTCATAGAACCTTCGGATGTATTTCTTATTGATGTTTCCGAAAGCCTGAACATACAAAATAGAAAAGACTCTGTTATTAATTACTTACAAAACGGAACTTCATCCGATAATGCACGATATGTTTTATTTTCAAACGGAATTTATAAAGAATTTGATAAGTTAAATATCGATTCAGTTAGGTTTTCAGAATTCGATAATTTTGAAACAAATTTAAATACATCGTTAAATGAACTTACTTCTCAGTTAAATGAATTCAATATTTCCTCTGTCAATATAATTTCGGACGGGATAATCAACAAAGGAGGGAATCCGTTATTTACTGCCAAAGCGTTAGGTGTGCCTTTCAATTATTTTCTCATAGGAGATACCGTTCAACAAAACGATTTAGTTTTAAAAAATATTTTTTATAATAAAACTGCATACATTGAAAGCTTAACACCTGTTAAAGCTGTTATTAATACATTTGGATATTCGAAAAGTATATCGGTAAATATATATGAAGAAGACAATCTTCTTGAAACACGAAATTTGGAAGTCAGTCCGGCTAAAACAGAATATGAACTTGAATTTAAGCTTACATCTGCTTCAGAAAGCATACGCAGATATAAAATCGAGATTGTTCCTTTAGAAGATGAAATAACGGCAAAGAACAATGCAACTGAGTTTTTTATAAAATTCATCGACAATAAATTCCGGTTGCTTGTTATAAGCGGCGCTCCGTCTCCGGATTATGCTTTTCTAAGAGAAGAGCTTGCAAAAGTTAAAAACTTCGAGGTATCATACTTAACTCAGAAATCCGCCGATAGTTATTATGAAAAGGATGTTCCCGATTTAAGTAATATTAATTGTTTTTTACTAATTGGTTTCCCGACAGAAATTTCTAACATAAATCTTTTAAATGACATTAAAAGATATTCCGAGCTAAATAAAGCATCCGTTTTTTTCATAGCATCAAGAAATATAGATTACTCGCGTCTTGCGATTTTGGAATCAATTCTTCCTTTTAAAACCGCCGTTACGTCTCAAAATGAAGAAGTTACGGCAATTAAATCTGTGAGCAGTATTAATCAAAACATTTTCAATTCTCCTGAAATTTTTTCAGTTATTAATAATCTTCCTTCCGTGTTCAAAACCGCAAGCACATTTCTTCCTTCAGCAAACTCTGAAACTTTTTTGATTAGCTCGAACAATTTTCAGCCTGCATTTTTAATGAAACGCGACAATGTTTCTAATTCAGCAGCATTTTTGTTTTATGGATTTTATAAATGGAGGCTAAATCCGCTTAACATTGATGCGGGGAGAATACTTAATTACCTTATATCGAATACCGTTTTTTCTATATCTGATAAAGAAAAACAAAAAAAACTTATTCTTGAATCCGGAAAGGATGTGTATTCAAAATATGAGCCCGTGATAATTAAAGCAAAAATTAATAACCTTAATTCAGCAGAGTTTAACGGCATTAAACCGCGCATTGAGCTTAACATTACAAAAAACGGAACAACACAAAAATCAGAAATGAGACCCATTGATACCGAGAATTATGAAACAATCATTAATCTTGATAATGATGGAACATATATTATAAAAGCTGATTTGTATTCCAATAGTAATTTAATTGCATCAGATGAAATAAAAATTCTAATCGGGGAAAACAACTTTGAGTATATAACAACACGTTCAGACGAATCTGTTTTAAGGGAACTTGCGCTTAACACCTCAGGTGTTAATTTAAAAAACCTTAACAATTCAGAACGTTCTGATTTATATAATAACCTTCAGCAATCTTTCGATAAAAAAATCACTGAATCTTTAAAAGAAGCATTAAACATTAACCCGTTTTATCTGGGAATTATCATTTTTCTTTTGTGTCTTGAGTGGTTTTTGCGCAAAAGGAATAACTTACCTTAATATTGATTGAATTATTCTTCTTGAATTCATATTTTACAATATGAAGAATTTTGTTTTATTAATACTGACCCTGCTTTCCTTTGAGAAGTCTTTTGCACAAAATTACTGGATTCAATACAGCACCCCAGCGTCAAGAGATTTAAGAGAAATCTATTTTTTAGACAGTTTAAAAGGGTGGGCTGCCGGCGACCAGGGAACTATAGTAAGAACTACAAACGGTGGAGTAAACTGGACGATTCAAAACAGCGGAATAGAAACCGATATTTATGACCTTTTTTTTATAGATGAAAATACCGGATGGGCTATAACCTGGGATATAGATTTTCCCGGTTATTATACTATAATTTTAAAAACTACTAACGGCGGAACTAATTGGACAACACATCAATATCCATCCGAAGATAATTTTTTTAATGCAGTATATTTTCTAAATCCAAACACAGGTTTTCTTGGCGGTGTTGCTCCCGACCATCTCGTAAGAACTACAAATGGCGGCATCAATTGGACACGTATGAACATCGACTCAAATATTGTTTCAGGGTTCCCGATAATAAGTTTTAAATTTTTTAACGATAACTACGGATTTGCAAGCGGCGGACATATAGATATAGCTGGAGTAATATGGAAAACAACTGATGGTGGTTTAAACTGGAAAACCGAAGGTGTGGGTCCCGAACCGGTACAAAGTATATTTATGTTTGACTCCCTCAATATAATTTCTGCCGGGGGTGACTATGAATACGGAACCGGTATTGTTACGACAACAAACGGAGGAACTAACTGGGAATATCGAAGTCTGGAAATTTTCGGTATTGCTTCTGCAATCAGCTTTCGCACACGTGCTGAAGGTTGGTCACCTTTAGGTAACGCGCAAAAATTAATTTATACGAAAGACTCGAGCAGAACGTGGGGAGAATGGGCAACTCCTAACTCACTTGCTATTTATGACTTACAGTTTACAGACAAGAGGAATGGGTTCGCTTGCGGTGAGAACGGAACATTTTTTAAATATAACAAAGACCTCATTAACGTAAATAATAACTCCGAGATAATACCGTCTGAATTTAAATTATTTCAGAATTATCCAAACCCTTTTAATCCTTCAACAAAAATCAGTTACCGTATTTCATCTGCTTCAAATGTTTCCATAAGTGTTTATGATGCAAAAGGAAGCTTCATCAATAAAATAGAAGAAGGGTTTAAACTCGCAGGAAGCTATGAAATTAATTTTGATGGTAAAAATCTTCCTTCAGGTGTATATGTATATAAACTTGACGTTTCTTCAGGCTTAAAAAACTTTTCCGAATCAAGAAAAATGGTTTTGGTTAAATAATTTTTTATTTAACCAAAATCATTTTTTTCGTATCAATTATTTTATTTTCAATAAATAACGAATAAAAATAAACACCGCTCGGAAGTGCGTTTGAGTTCCACTGAACTCTATACTCTCCCCCGTTTAACTTTCCCTGATATAAAGTTTCTATTTCCTTGCCGTTTAAATCATAAACCTTTAACGCTACTTCACTTAAATTCGGAATGGAAAATTTAATATTTGAAATTCCATTGAACGGATTAGGATAGTTTTGTGATAAGTTATACTTTTCAGGAACTAAATCACCAATCTGGCTGATTGAAAGAGTGTTGCGGTCAATTCGCGAAGTCCATATCTGATAAATTCCTGTAAAATTATCCATCCATACAGGTATGAGGATATTAGCAATAGAATTAATATCAATATTATCACCTTGATATCCTTGTCCGCCGAGAGAACCTATTGGAATGGGTTTAAAGGTATGGTCGCTAATCTGATAATCCTTAAAAGTAAATCCGCCATCAGTCGAACGTGATAAATAAACCTGCGAAGAATCCGCAGTCGTATTTCTGTCGTCATAATAAATTATATTTATGCTTCCTTCATCATCTACATGTATAGCCGGAAAATATTGTGTCTTACCGTTATTTATCGGGTCTTGATTTACACGTACACCTGCCGACCATGTTTGTCCTCCGTCAGTTGAACGATGCAAAACTATATCCGGGTCTGTTCCTGCAGGCGCGAGATTTTTTTCACCTGTTACAATGTAAAGCCATCCGTTTCTTGAACCTCCGCTCACATCAGCATCTATATTCGGCAAACCATTAACTCTGATGTTTCCTTTTTGAGGAAGAAGCCCCTGAATTCCATTCATATCATATGCCTGCTCTTGAACTGTCCATGATACTCCTCCGTTTGATGAGACAGCAAAGCCAACCTTATCTTCAGTGAAAGGAGAACTGCTTGTAACCGCTGCCCAGGTCATATAAACTCTTCCATCCGACCCGACAACAATATCACCGCCCTGGCATCTTTGAGGCGGATTATTTATTTGCGCAGGCGTTGTCCATGTTTGCGCACCATTATCGGTATATGCAATCATTGTCGGATAAGGCGGAGCAAATTTTACCCACGCTGTATAAACTCTGCCATAAAAAGAACTTGTTGAAAAAGGATCGCTTGCAGTGCTTGCCCTGTCCTGGTCGTCAGTTATTATTGTTCTTTGTGAAGACCAACTTAAGCCATTATTTGTTGAATAATGAGAATATAACCCCGGCGTACTTCCTAATCTCGTTAATACAAATGTTCCATTTTTATCTATTGCTATTCCCGGGTCGCCTCTGTGAAATGAAATTATTGCTCCTGTGCAAGTATCATTCCCTCTCCAATTTAATCCGCCATTTGTTGAAACATATATTCCTTCACTGATAAATCCGGTGTTAAGATTTATTGTATTTGCAGCGACGAATAACAATTGCGGATTTATCGGTGAACGCGTTATAAATGTTTCGCTCTGTGTAACTGAACTCGGATAAATTCTGTAATTCGGAGCAATTGCTATATTTGAAGATGAAACTTTCTTTTCATCAGAATTAAAAATAAAACCAAAACCTAATGCTATTGACATTATAGATATAAATGAAAGAAAAGAAGGGTATTTTGGTATTCTCATAGGATGATTGTCAGATTATAAATATATTTTTATTTTAACATCTGTATTTTATATTAAGTAAAATAAACTTTTGTTTCAAATTAAAAACCCTTTTTCAGGGATGGAAATCCCGGTATCTTTTACCTAACCTGACAAATGAAGAATTATAAATATAAAGAAATATTTATAAATCCGGATTATTTCCAATCCCATCCAAAGGGTTTAATTTCACACCTGCCTTTAAGGCAGGTGTGTTTATTTCCGGCATGCTCTATCTACAAAATAGTTTTTTTATATATTTTTACCGGAAAGTATAACCAAAATTTGCGCTCATAAACCAATTCTGCGGTTCACCTGCTTCATAGAACCTTCCGTTGGCAGAGTTAATATTTATGAAGCCAACATACTTTACATTGGTAATATTATTTAAACCGCCATATAACAATAGATTAAATTTATCCATTCTCCAGTCCAGTCCAAGTGTAGTTCCTACTAAATTATACCCATTTGTCTTTGCAGAATTCTGGTCATTTACATACATACCGCTTACATGTCTATAATTAACTTTTGCATATGCGGTAAGGTTATTTGTTATATCATGGTTATACTGCAAATTCATTGAAGCATTATGTTTAGGAACTGATGGGACAATGTTACCTGAAAAACTCTGAAAAACTGTATCAATATTTCCGCCGACATCAATTATAGAAACAGCAGTATATTGATCGTATTTAAAATCTGAAAATGAGTACGCTGTTTGCAGAGTTAACCCTTTATAAATATTTAATGTAAACCCAATCTCTACACCGGTTCTTTTTGTTTTCGCAGAGTTTCTGAAAAATACATCACCAAAAACTTCGAATGGAACGATTTCATCTTCAATATTATAATTAAAGAAAGTTACTTCATATAATAAATTGTTAAACCATCTCCTTTGACTGCTGACAAGATTTCCTTTTGTACCAACCTCAATGTTTTGTGATTTTTGCGGTTTCAAATCAGGATTTAATAATCCGATCGGGTCAGAGCTTGTCGGATAATTATCAAGTTCATTGCCAGCGGGACTGTCGAAGCTGTATCCGAATGAAGAATAAAATGATATATTCGGAAGGGGCTTAAAGTTCAGGGCAAACTTTGGTGTAAAATCGCTAAATATTCTTTCCCCGCTTCTTATACCGAGCAATTGGTCAGCAAAATTAAACACAACCCTGTCATACCTTCCTGTTACAAGCAATGAAAGTTTATCCGGAACAATAAAAAAATTATCACTATAATAAAAACCTAAGTTGCTTATGACTTCAACCGTTTGATTTTCAAGTACATCACCTTTTACACCATTAATGTTGTTAAACTCACTGATAGGACCTGACTGATAAAATACGTCCATCCCAATTGCCAGCTCATTATCACGTTCACCAAATGCAGTACGGTTTGTCCATTTTGCTGTTCCACCCAACCCCGTTCTGTCAAATATTCTATATGTCGCAGCAGTTCTTTCGAAATATTTCATTGTTCCATATCCGGTCAGTTCAATTTGATTATTATAATTCCTGTCAAGACCAGCATTAAATCTCAATGCAAGGCGTCCTTTATTTGAAATACGTTTAGTATCTCTGGAAATATCCTGAGGGTTTGCCATATATGGGTCTTTGTTATACTCGGTAATATTTAACGAACCCGGAAGCTTAATTAAACCTAATGCACCATATCCTAAAATATCAAGCTGAGTTCTGTCACCGGGAGTTAATCTTATAACTGAGTTTAAAATGTTCCAATAGTCATTACTATGTGGTCTGTAACCATTATATGTATGGTATTTATAAGTTGCCATTGCAAGATAATCGGAACCTACATAACCGGCCTTTACACCGTTGTTTCTAAGATGAAATTGACCGACTTCATTAAAACTGATTGCAAATGGTTTTTGGAAATAAACATCATTGAGGAAATTTATAACTCCTCCGGGGGCATTTGTATATAAAGATGATGAATTGCCTTTTACGAGCTCAATTCTTCCTATTGCCTCGAAATCAAGAGCTTCAATTCTTGTTTGCCCGTCCGGTTCGGATTCCGGAATACCATCTAACAAAATTCTTACGCCTCTGATTCCGGAATTTGAGCGGCTTCCAAAACCTCTTATAGAAATTCTTACATCGTGATTTCCATATCTGTTTTCGAGAAAAAGACCGGATACCGACCCAAGAACATTGTCGATAGAATTTTTTTCTTCAAATTTCCATTGACTTTTGTCAAGCCGTACAACTGAATATGGAATGTCTATTATTTTTTGTTCAGTTTGGGTAGCAGTAATCATAATCTCATCAGTTTCATACCGTGTGGTATCGGGAGTATCCTGAGAATATGAATACTTCGGAATAAATAATATTCCGATTAATAAAATTAAATAGAATAATGTTTTTTTCATTATACTCTGTTTTTAGTTTTAAAAAAATAATTAAAGGAATAATTATTTTTTTAACAGAGCATTTTAGAAAGGTAAGTGTCTTTTAATTTTGTCTGAAATGAAAAATATTCGGTTTGTGAAGTCTGAAAATCTGAATTGAAAATCGAATGGTCTGAAGAAAATAAAAAGTAATAATACGAAGAATAATGCTTTACTTTAAAATTATTTCTTCTGCTGCTCTTATTCTCCTTTTCTAATCCTTTGTCGGAAACTTTAACATTTTCAACCACTTCAGAAGGTTGACGCAGATAGTTTTCGATATTATATGACATATTTCCCAATGATGGGAAACTGAAATATAATCCGATCAAAATATAGGTTAGATAATACAGCATAATGCAAATTAATCTAAAAATAATTTAACAGCAACGGATTTTTTTGTGATTTTAAACTAAATTACTAACAAAACATAAGATGCATTAAATATTTCATTAATTAAGAAAAGCAGATTCAGTATATTTAATAAATATGAAGTCCCTTTCTGCACTTATTCCCTACCTTAAAAAATACAGAACCAAGATTTTATGGGGTTATGTCTTTATTTTAGGACATATTACATTGTTCAGCCTTTACCCCTTAGTAATAGGTGACGCTATTGATAAGCTATCTTCAGGAATTTATGGAGCCCCAGTTTATACAGACATCGCAATAGCAATTGCAATGGTCGGAGTTGCAGGAGTATTTTTATTTCTGACACGGCAGCATATAATCGTAATGTCACGTGAAGTGGAAAATGATTTGCGATATGATTTCTTTTCACACCTTCAGAAGCTCGAAAGAAATTTTTTCAATAAGGTAACTACCGGCGACCTGATGGCTCGTGCAACGAGCGACATAAACAACGTCAGAAACTTTGTCGGACCGGGTGTAATGTATTCAATGCAGACTTTTACGCGCCTTGTAATAACGCTTTATATTTTATTCGACATAAATGCAGTAATTACTCTTATTGCTCTTGTTCCGTTGCCCCTGATTTCACTTTTTGTTTATAGAATCGGCAGATATACCTTTAAGCGCTCTCTTAAAGTTCAGGAATCATTTTCTGATTTGACAACGCGCGTTCAGGAAACTTTCTCCGGTATCAGGGTCTTGAAAACTTTTGTCCGCGAAAAATATGAATTTGAAGAATTTGATAAAATTTCAAAGGATAATCTTGCAAAAAATCTTAAGCTTGCAATCATACAATCATTCTCATTTCCGATGATGTTCTTGCTGACAGGAGTTTCGATAATTCTTGTTTTATATTTTGGCGGCATAAAATATATGAACGGTGAGCTTACAATCGGGAATATTTCTGAATTCATAATGTATCTCGGTCAGCTTACCTGGCCTATGATTGCATTCGGATGGATTATAAATCTGTTTCAGAGGGCTGCTCCTTCAATGCAAAGGTTGATGAACATAACCGAACGCGAGCCGGTGATTAAAAATGATTCGGGCACAAACAAAAATATTGGAGCAAATAATATTAAAGGCGGTATTGAATTTAAAAATGTTTCGTTCAAATATCCCGATACTGACAAATTTGTTCTGAAAAACATAAATCTGAAAGTTCCGACGGGTACAACGCTGGGAATCATCGGACATACCGGCTCAGGAAAATCAACTTTAATAAATTTATTGCCGAGAGTTTATGATATTTCTGAAGGCGAGATTATTATAGATGATTATAATTTACAAAACATTCCGGTAAAATCTTTGCGTGATGCAATCGGCATTGTTCCGCAGGAGTCTTTTTTGTTTTCCGCAACTATTGAGAAAAATATTTCATATTCATCAGATAAAGCGAATATTGAAAAAGTAATCGAAGCGGCAAAAATAGCCGATTTATATAAAGACATAACGAATTTTCCTTATGAATTTCATACAATACTTGGTGAACGCGGAATCACATTGTCAGGCGGACAGAAACAAAGGACTTCCCTTGCCCGAGCAATTTATAAAGAGCCGAAAATTCTGATACTTGATGATTCACTTTCAGCTGTTGATACGAATACTGAAGAACAGATTTTAAATGAACTCAAAACAGTTATGAAAGGTCGCACTAATATTATTATTTCTCACAGAATTTCCTCGATTAAAAATGCAACCAATATAATCGTTTTAAAAAACGGTGAAATATCTGAACAAGGAACACATTCGGAACTGCTTGCACTACGAGGATATTATTTTGATTTATATCAAAAACAATTGCTCGAAGAAGAAATTGAAAAGTCTTAACATTTGACACAAGAAAAAACACATATAGAAAAGAAAAACATTAAGACGCAAAAGGATGATGAGCTTATAGACAAAAGTCTCGACAAAAGACTTTTAAGACGTCTTTTATCTTATTTTAAACCATACACAAAATTCATAGTTCTTGCGACTTTTTTGACTATATCTGTTTCCGCTCTTGCAGCGGTGCGTCCATGGCTTACTTCTGTTGCCATTGATGATAAAATGATGAACAATGACATTTCCGGTTTGCAGTTTATCATTATTATTTTATTCTCTACACTTATATTTCAAGGTGTCGTTCAATATGGATTGGGTTATTTAACAAGCTGGATAGGTCAGAAAATAATTTATGACCTGCGGAAGAAAATCTATGAACATATAATGAAGCTTAACCTGAAATTTTTCGATACAAACCCAATCGGCCGTCTCGTTACACGCGCAACTTCCGATGTTGAAGTGCTTTATGAGGTTTTTTCATCGGGACTCGTTACTGCTTTCGGAGATATTTTCACTTTAATGTGGATTATAACTTTTATGTTTATTCTTGATTGGCAATTAGCGCTCGTAACACTATCAGTACTCCCAGTATTAATTTACGGCACATCGATTTTCAGAAGAAAAGTTCGGGAGTCTTACAGAAAAATCCGTATTCTTATCGCGAAAATTAATGCATATATTCAGGAACATATAACCGGAATTTCAATTGTTCAGTTATTCAATAAAGAAAAACAAACAATAGAGGATTTTGAAAAAATAAACCGTCAGCATACAGACCAGAATAAGAAAAGTATATTTTATTATGCTGTATTTTTTCCTTTTGTGGAATTAATTGGAGCAATTTCAGTCGGATTGATTATCTGGTATGGCGGCGGGCAGACTATTCAAAGAGCAATCGAAATAGGTGTATTAATTTCATTCATTCAATATACGGAAATGTTTTTCAGACCTATACGCGACCTCTCGGAAAAATATAATATTCTTCAGACTGCAATGGCTTCAAGCGAGAGAATATTTAATATTCTTGACCAGACTTCCCCTGTTCAGGAACCTGAAAATCCTGTGAAACTTGCAAATTTTCGAGGTGAAGTAGAATTTAAAAATGTCTCTTTTGCCTATAATCCTGAAGATTATGTTTTAAAAAATATTAATCTAAAAATTTCTTCGGGAGAGAAAATCGCATTTGTTGGCGCAACCGGAGCAGGTAAATCTACAATTATTAACCTTATAGAAAGATTTTATGATGTTAACAGCGGAGAAATTAACCTTGATGGAATTAACATAAAAAATCTTTCACAAAGTGAGCTAAGAAAGCATATTGCAACTGTACTGCAGGATGTGTTTTTATTTTCGGGAACAATAAGAAGTAACATAACACTTGGAAATGATACTATTCCCGAGCAGCAAATACAAAAAGCAATCGACAATGTTGGTTTGAGAAGTTTCATTGATTCTCTGCCTGATGGACTCGAACATAAAGTCAATGAACGAGGAACAATGCTTTCGACCGGACAGAAGCAGTTAATATCGTTTGCCCGCGCATTGGTTTATAATCCGTCTATTCTTATGCTCGATGAAGCAACTTCGTCGGTTGATACACATACGGAAATTTTAATTCAGAATGCAATTAACATTTTAATTGAGAATAGAACATCAATTATTATTGCACACAGGTTATCGACAATTCAGAAATGCGATAAAATTATCGTAATGCATAAAGGCGAAGTAAAAGAAGTCGGGACGCATCAGGAACTGCTTGCAAAAGGCGGATTATATTATAAGCTTTACCAGCTTCAATATAAAGAGGAGTATATTAATTGAAAAAGCTTCTTGTTGCCTCAAATAATGCTCATAAAATAGATGAAATAAAAAAAATCTTGAGTGATATAAAAGACCTTCAGGTTGTTTCACTCAAGGATGAAAATATTTTTATTGATGTTGAAGAGACTGCCGATACGCTGGAAGGAAATGCACTGCTTAAAGCAAAAGTAATTCATTCAGTTTCAGGACTGCCTGTCATTTCAGACGATACAGGATTATTTGTTGAAGAATTAAACAATGAACCGGGAGTTTACTCCGCAAGATACGCTGGGGAAAATTCAACTTACCTTGATAACTGCAAAAAACTTATTTCAAAGCTTAAAGAAAAAAACTTATCCGAATCCCCTGCTCATTTTAAAGCAGTTATTTGTTATATTGATAATTCAGGAAAAGAAAAATTTTTCGAAGGGGTTATAAATGGTAAAGTTTCGACCGAAATGCGCGGAAAAAACGGTTTTGGTTATGACCCGTTATTTGTTGCAGATGGAATGAATAAAACCTTTGCTGAGTTAACTGATGAAGAGAAAAATACAATTTCTCACAGAGGGGTGGCAATAAAAAAATTTGCTGAATTTTACAAGAAGAATTGTTGATTTATTTCAAATCGGAGATAGAAACGATTGAAGCATAAATATCAAAGTTTTTATTCCTTCCGTCTGTCCACGCGCTGATTAGCTTGCCGTTTGAAATAACCGAAGAGTTATAGTCACCTAAATATATTCCGTTAATTACAATATCATAAGCATTAAAGCTTTTTGTGGAAAGCTTAATATCTTTAAAACTTAAACCGTTGTTATCAGAATACGAACAATAAGTATTCACAAATACGTTCAAATTATCATCTCTCGAGTCCTGATATGTTATAAAAATATTCCCACTGTTATCGACACTTAAAGACGGCAAGAAATGATCGGTGTTAGCAGTATTAAAATGCGGAATGACCGGTGCGGAAAAATCAAGAGTATTTATGTTTGCTCTTGTAAAGTAAATATCAGAATCATCCTTTACGCCTTTAGCACAATATACAACATAAATTTCATCATTATGAACAACAACTTGGGGGTCAGAGTTTATACGGATTCCGAGATTATTTCCAAATTTAATTACGGGCTGCTTATTAATTCTTCTTCCGGGCATTTCAAATTCTGCGACAAGTTTTTTGTCAGACCAACTGTTGCCGCCGTCTTTTGAATATTTTATATATAGTTCTGTTCTTTCTTTTAAGTAAATGCAATATAAGTTTCCTGATTTATCATTCACCAGTGATGCCGAATGAGTTTCTTCATCAGTGATTTGAGTCTTCTCAAATTTACCGTCTTTATTTATTTTTGCAAGCCAAAGTCTTTCACCATCATCTTTTTTTACGTATGAAAGATATAAATGATTATTTACAAATAATACTTTCGGTTTATCAAATTTAATTTCACCGTTATTATTTTCCTCAATCACAACAGATTTCTCAAACCATTTTTTTGAGTCAATGTCATATTTATTATAAATAACTTTATAGATGGATGAATTATCCATTTCAATTGCAGTATAATAAACGTTTCCTTCTTCATCTGTTGCCGCATAAGGGTCCGCATAGAAAACATTTTTATTGCTTTCCGATAAAGGAATATCTATCTCTTTCCAGTTTAATCCGCCGTCTTCACTTTCAAACATCGTTCCTGCTGAATGATTTTGATAATTATTGCAAAAAGTGAAAAGCGTATTAAATTTATTTGATACAATCAGAGGTTCGGATGTCCCGGGTGTTCCGTTAATTCTAATATTTAATATGTCACCTTCTTTAGTAACATCCTGTTTTAAGTATGCGCTTTTGTAACCAAATTTTTTATTGTAAAACTCTGACTTTGGTGCAAGCTGTATTTCGAAATCAGTTTCGGTTTTCTCCTTCATTAAAAAAATATAAAGAGAACTAAAGATAATGACCGGAATTAAAACAGGTAAAATTATACGAAATCTTTGCATAATTCAAAAATAATCATATTAAAACAAACAAAATATATTTTTTCTCTTGACAAACACAATCATTAATCGTATTTTTACGATATACGATTAATTAAATATGGCATCACCTAAAAACGAGAAATTTACACCGGAAATGACTTCCTTAGCTGAAATTGCAAAAGCAGTTTCACATCCGGCAAGAATTATGATACTTGAGACATTGGCAGAAAAAAACTCCTGCATCTGCGGAGAAATTGTGCATATTGTCCCCCTCTCACAGTCAACTGTTTCTCAACATCTCAAAGAGCTTAAAGACCAAAAAATTATTAAAGGCGAAATGGACGGTGTCAAATCCTGCTATTGCATAAACTGGGACGTTCTTGACAAAAAAATAAATGAGTTAACTCAATTCATCAATAAACTAAATTCATTAAAACAACAAAAAAACTGTTGTTAAAATCAAAAAAAATAAAAAAATGGAAACCAAAAACGAAAAAAAATCATGTTGTGACGGCAACAATTGTTGCTGCTGCTGCAACTGTGAAAATTGCAACTGCGAAAACTGCAACTGCAATTCAGAGAATTGTAAATGCGATTCAAAAGAAGGAAAATGCTGTTAATAACTGAATAATATTTTGAAAACAAAAATATTATTTGTATGTATTCATAATTCTGCGCGCTCTCAGATTGCCGAAGCGCTTATAAATAAATTTTACGGCAATAAGTTTGTTGCCGAGAGCGCGGGGATTGAGCCGGGCAAGCTCAACCCCCTTGTTGTAAAATCATTGCAGGAAATTGGAATAGACATTTCGAGAAAACCAACACGCAGTGTGGATGAAGTTTTGCAATCCGGAAAAGAATTTGATTACGTCATAACCGTCTGCGAAAAAGAAGCCGCCGAAAAATGCCCGGTCTTTCCAGGTAAAGGATTGAAAATTCAATGGTCTTTTCCTGACCCGTCAAAATTTACCGGCAATGAAGAAGAGAAAATGCATCAGATAAGACAAGTAAGAGATGTGATACAAAGAAAGATTGAAGAGAATATTGCATCTTTATAACCACTTTATAGGGTTTTGAAATATAAAAATAATTTTTATATTTCATATATAAACTAAGGAGGGAAATATGAAACCGCTATTCTTATTTCTTTTTTTGTTATTCTCAAATACCCTGCTCTCACAAACGTTCAAACCTATTGGAGGCAAAACCATATATGATTTGCAATCCAATGGCTCACCACAGCAGATTGTTGTAAATCCAAACAATCCTGATGAAATTCATGTTGTTTATGTGATTTCACCATACAATGATGATACATTATTTACTAACCGCAGAACTGCATATTATTTTACATCAAATGGCGGTGTAAATTGGAGTTATTTGGGAAACGTTACTCCCTTAAAAAGCGGATTTGCATCAATTTCAATTTTATCTGATGGCATTCCAATAATTTCACTTAACAGAACTGCCGGTATTGAAACAAGAGCAGTTGTTTATGTTGACGCATTTCCGGGATTAGGTTCTTTTACAGAATTAGACCCGGGCAGCAGTAAAACTTTATTGTGGCCGCGTGTCGTTGGAACGTCGAGCATAAATAACATTAATAAATTTATATTAATCGGAGGACCTGTAAGTTCTATTAACTCTATAGTAATAGGAAAATCTCTTTCGAATTCAAACTTTGATTATTCCGATTCAAATTTTAATTCAAGTAAGCCCGAAGGTTATGCAATAGCACGTGGCAATGACGGAAGAATCGGGATTGCTTACATCGGAGACATTCAGATTGAGCAGGGAATGGTATTTTTTATGGAATCAACAAATAACGGACAGAGCTTTACAAAACAAAAAATATTTCAGCCCATAGTTTATCCCAACGGAGATTTATTGGGAGCATTGAAAGGAATTAGTATCACTTATCAAAGCAATACACCTAAAGTTGTCTTTGAAACAGTTCGTCAGACGACGACAGGAAGTTTTTATCCAAATATATCTTCTCAAATAAGATTTTGGTCATCGAATCTACCTGGCAATGACCCGAATAAATGCATAATCATTGCCGACTCAACAAATGTACCATTTTTTCCGATGCAGACAAATGACGTCGAAGCTCCTGTTTGCAGACCTGTCATCGGAGCATCGAAAGATTTGAGACACCTTTTTGTTGCATTTGTTGCATCGAGCGGACAAAGCTTAAATAACCTTTCTTATAAAGATATTTACATTGCAAGGTCAACAAACGGATTAACATGGAATTCACCTGAACGAATTAATCCTTTATCACCAAGAATGGACTACAGCTATATCAGCATGTCTCCGATAATAACATCTGCGGGTAATCAATATAGAGTCGATATGGCTTTACAGCGAGATACAATTCCCGGAACATATGTAAATGGCGCAGCAAAATCATTTGCTGAAAATATTTATTGCAACTATACATATACTTCCACTCCTGTTCCTGCTCCTCCATACATCCCTGTGTTATTATCTCCTCCAACTAATAAAGAGGTTTGGTGGTTTCCACCACCTTCATTAGATTGGGATACAGTTGTATGCGATAACTATCATTTGCAAGTTTCAATGGATTCAACTTTTTCGACTACTCTTATTAATGAACAAAACCTAACGGCTTCTCAGTATCAACCGCCCTCTTCCTTACCTATAAATACGTGGATTTATTGGAGAGTCAGGGCTCAAAACATAACCGGTTATAGCGGATGGTCAAATGTTTGGAGGTTCATTTCCAATCCGATAGGCATTACTAACGAATCCGAAATCGCTTTTGAATACAAGCTATTCAACAATTATCCTAATCCGTTCAACCCTGAGACAAATATCAGGTTCAGCTTACCTGAAACCGAAGTTGTGTCATTAATTGTTTATGATATAAAAGGAGCGGAAGTGGAAAGATTGATAAGCAATCTAAGATTTAATAGCGGAGTTTATAATTTCAAGTTTAATGCCGGCAACTTAACATCGGGAATATATTTTTACAGATTACAAACTTCTGATTTTATCGAAACAAAAAAGATGTTATTAATAAAATAGCTTTAAAAAGAATGGCAAAAGATTAAATATTATTCTTTTGCCATTCTTCATAAGTTATGACTTTGTTCTCTTCAAGGAAGGTTTTCAAATTATTCATTGCCCAATCCCACCCTGACTTCATATGTTCAATATCTTCACTGGATTTAAGCTCGCTGTGAGTAAGTTTGACATCACAGTTATCATTTGTTTGAAGTATGTCAACTGTTATGAGTGAACCCGGACAATGATTTTTATTCTCCCAGCTGAATACAAGTTTTGAATTTGGTATAATCTCAAAATACTTGCCCGTATCGCCGTCGCCATTGGAATAATTACCGTTAACACGCAAATCTACCTTAGCATTAGAGGTGAACCATTTATTTAGTATATCGGGGTTTGTAAAAGCATCAAAAATTTTCTCGGGGGAAGTATGGATTTTTTTATTTATGATTAGTTCCATCGCAAAAAGTAATAAAATTAAAAAATAAATTAAATTATTTTTTGAGAACCATTTTGTGAGAATAGTTTACACCATCTACAGTAAGTTGATAAAAATACATACCAGATGAAAATCCTGTTGCATCAAAAGGAATTCTGTGATTACCTTGATTTTGCGTTATATTATTTAATAAAGTTGCAACTTTCTGTCCCAGAATATTATATATTTTTAAACTAACATTCGATGTTTTAGTTAGTGACACAAAAATAGTAGTTCCGCTGTTGAATGGATTAGGATAATTATTTGTGATTACATAACTGCCGGGCGTTTCATTACCGTTAGATTTATTTAAACTTCTTCTCATTGCCCTATACATCCAGTTCGGCTGTTCAAGTTCAAACTCAAAGACTTTTTGTTTATCAGGAGTAACTTCAACATAACCTTTGCTTGACAATCCCCAATTAATCGTTGTATTGCCATTTTCTAATCTTTCTGCATAGCCCATTGCTGGTGAAAACGAAGGCGGATTCTCTTTGTATTCCCAAACGAGTTCGGCAGTTTTATTCACCTGGTCTAATCTGTATTCTACAACTCTTGTGAACGGTGGACTATGAAGGTTTCCATTATCGAACAATGTGTATGTTCCTGTCGGAGTTTTTCTTATCGCATGCTGATATCTGAAACCGATTGGGTCATTAAGAAAAGTGAACTCGTTATTTTTACCTCCTAATCTCCACATAATCTCACCAGTCCGCCGGTTTATTTTTGTTATCTCCGACATATTCCGGCTTGATATTAATATATTATCATCATAATCTATTTCAATTGCATTTGCGTGACAGAAATCAATTTTGGATGTAAATAAATTTATATTATCAGCATCCGTAATTTCAAAATTATCCCAGCTCCTCCACTGAAACACAACATTTTTATCCGGATCTATTTCTTGAATAATTACACCAATAACCGATGACCCCTCAGGACCGCCCGGCACTATCTGGCTCATATCGACCGCCTGAACATCATAACTGAAAAGTAATACATTCCCGTTTTCTAAAAAAAGCAATTCATGATTGTCAGATTCGTATCCAAATTGTGTTTCAACACTATCTATTACAGTGTAGGTGGAATCCATAATATAATATTTATCTGCGCCATCTAAAAAATATGACATTAATCCATTATCGTGTATCTTAAAATCGAAACAAGTGTTTGGCATTTCGCGATAAAAGACAGGAACACCTGAATTATCAATAATCATTAAGTATGGTTTATAGTCCCTGTTTCGTGGGATATTCGCTGTAAAAATATATCCTTCTGATGGATTTATATTTGTTAAAACATTAATGAAGGGGAAACCAACGGGCAAAGTATCCGCTTTTGGAATATTTTGGAAGTTAGAAATAGCTGAATAATCAGACTCTCTTATTTGCTTCAGAATTTTGATTCTATTGTGAATTGGGATTACATCCTTGACACAGTAAAACTTAAAATCTTTTAATAACTTATCACTTCCGTTTTCATTTAAAAAAATTTTTACAGTTACAGTATCATTAACTAAAAAAGTTAGCTGAGGGTCAAAAATAACAGTCTTTTTATCGCTCGCAAAAATTAAACTACCGTTTAAATCTCCTAACGAGTTGGCATGTAACTTAATTTTTAAAAGACTATGGTCAAATTCTATTGTATCTTTAAAAGTTACAATAATATTAGACATAGGCATAACATATTCAGCTTCGTTAACCGGCGAAACATAAACAATTTCATTTCCAAAAATATTTTTCAGAAAAATTAAGGTGAAAGCGAAAAGCAAAATAGTAAATTTTGAATTCATCGTGATTGAAGGGTTATACTGAAATGAAAAAGTATTTGACTAAAGATTAACAAGTTGATTACAATAACATAACATTTACAATAAATTTGAAATTCCTTAGCAAAAAGAAAGATTAAAAAGGGTATAGTTTAGTACTCCCGAGAGGATTCGAACCTCTAAAAGCAGATCCGTAGTCTGCGGGTTTATCCATTAGCCTACGGGAGCATTTTATATAAATATAGCTTATTTTAAAAGTTTTTTCTATGAATAAATAAATGAAGTTTCATTTATTTGGGGTATGCAAAAAAATTAATGATTTAAACGGACTATAAATTCAGAACCTTGTCCATACTTACTCTCACACCAAATTTCACCTCCGAGTATATTGACAAGTTTCTTAACAATTGAAAGACCAAGACCGGTTGACGATTCACCGTGTGTAGGTTTTGAGCTTAGTCTTGAATATTTATCAAAGAGCATATTCATTTCTTGGGGTAAAATCCCCGGTCCTTCATCTTTTACTTTCAGAATAAACGAAGTTCCGTTATTTTTAATTTGAACTGTAATTAATTTTCCAGCTTCGGAAAATTTTATTGCATTTGATATAAGATTATCAGTTATTTGTTGAAAAAATGTCTTATCTGTTTTTAAGTATACGGGCTTGTTTTCTTTAAATAAAATTTTTATAGATTTTTGTTCAGCTTTGTTTCTATTTAATTCAATTGTATCTTGAATAAGTTTTGTAATATTAATCTTTTTTAATACAGGCGTAAGTTTAGCATCTTCAAGCAAGCTTGACTTTAAAATATTTGTAATAATTCCTTCTATCTGGGATGAACAATTAACTATGTTTTCAAGCAGTTCGTTATATTCATCTGTATCAATGCTTTTTCCTTCCTCAATCAAAACATTTGCCAAACCCGTTATGTTGTTGGAAGGGTTTTTTATATCATGCGCAACTATTCTAAGTATTTCACTTTTTTCTTTATTGAGAACATCCAATTCTTTATTCTGGGCTTCAACTTTTTGCAGGGCTTCATTAAGTTTTTCATTTTTATCTTTCAAAATCTCTGCTTCACGCGCACTTAATTTAAACATATAAACTTTCTGAAGATTATCCGATAGTTGTTTTGTTTCCTCAACATACTTTTTTTCCTGTATTTCAATATGTTTCTCAAGATATACAAATGCCTTGGGAATATCTTTTTTCCTCTTATATAATTCGTATAGCATAAGATAACATTTTGCGGTTTGTGCCTGCGCGCCGGTATTTTTTGTAAGCTTGAGAGCTTCATTTAGTTTCTCAATCGCTTCATCATTTTTTCCTTCGTGGGAATAAATATGTGCAATGTTAAGAATTATGTTTGCAAGATTATAATCATCTTTGATGCCCGAAGATATTTTATATGCGTGTAAAAAATATTTTAGCGCATGTGAATAATTCTTCATTCCATCATAGACTATCCCAATGTCATTATATGTATTTGCCATTGCAAGCTTAAATCCGGTCTTTTTATCATAGTTTAATATTTTATGATAGATTGCTAATGCTTTTTTATATTCTTTCCTTTGCAGAAGCGCATTTGCGATTTTTATATTAAATTTGTTTCTATGGTATTCTGTAAACTGTTCAGACTTTAAATTTCTGCATTCATTCAGATATTTAAAAGCCTCTTCGTTCATTTCCATTTCAATATACATATCCGATATGGAGACATATGCAATTTGCTTTAAAAAGGCGTTGTCCTGAAGGTTATATTTATCAATTACATCGAGAATAATTGAAAGACCCGTAGCAGGGTCGCCTAATCTTTTATATATGTATGCCATATTAATTACGGTAAGGCAAAGCTCTTTTGTCTGCCCCAGCTTTTCATACATCTTAACGGCATTATTTGATGCTTCCAATGCTTTTTCATGATTGCCTTGCATTACATTGTTCATCGAAAGATTAAAATAAACATCAGCTATACCAACTTTATCTCCGATTTTTGTATAAATATTTTTAGCTCTTAAAAAATTTTTCTCCGCAGTTTTAGTATTACCCGTATCACGCATGGTTCTTCCGACTAACATATAATAGTCAGCTTTTCCTTTGGGATAATTTACATCTTTTAAAAGATTATTTACTTTTTCAGTAAAGTTTAAAAATTTTTCTCTGTCGGAGGGATAAAACTTTCTCGCTTGAAGTAAATACTTGGTTATTTTCCGGATTTGCGGGTTTTTTTCAGCTTTCATAGAGCATCTATAAAATACTTTATTTAATAAGTTTTTTCTATGAATAAATAAAAATAAAAAAGCCGCATTAAGCGGCTTTTATTTTTGTAATTTTAAAAATTTTATACCAAATAAATCACTTTACAATCATCATTTTCATTGTCTTCTGAAATGAATTTGCTGTTCCTACGAAATTTATTTGATAATAATAAATACCACTGGATAAATTTTTTGCATTAAATTCTAAATTATAATATCCTGCAATTTGATTTTCATTCACAAGCTGTGCAACCTGACGTCCAGTTATATCAAAGATTACGAGATTAACCTTTCCGTCATCAGTCAGTTCATAATTTATCCTTGTTGACGGATTAAATGGATTAGGATAATTTTGTGCTAAAGAAAAAGTTTTTGGTTTTTCAATTATGATTTCGTTCTGCAAATCGTAATATTGATAGTTACCGTTGAAATCAATTTGTTTCAGACGATATTTATAAGTATTGCTCGGAAGATTCCTGTCTATAAAAGAATAGTAATGCTGTTCATTTGATGTTCCGTGTCCTTCTATAAAACCGATTTTTGTCCATTGCTCTTTTGGAGAAAGAGTTCTTTCAATATCAAAACCAGAATTATTCAACTCAAAGCTTGTTGACCAGTCGAGTATAACCTCATTCTTAATTACGCTTGACGAAAAAGCCATAAGTTCAATCGGCAGGGCAGAATCCCAGTCGATAGCAATTCCCTGAGGGTAGGCAATTCCGGAAAACAGAGATGTAACAGCGCCTCCGGAAACTGATGCTTTTTTTAGATTGCCGGCAGTAACATCAGACCAATACATTAAATCTGCTACCGCATCAATTACAAGTCCGCGTATATTTCCCGTTAATCCCGTTATCACATCCTGCTTTGTTACCGGTAACGACGAAACAACACCTTTTTGAATTTTATCTATTCCTGAATCAATCCAGTAAATGCAATTATCGTCGGAATTGAATGCTATGCCCCAAACCTGGCTCAGCCCCGTTACAACATCCTCCAGAGATGAACCATCGGGATTGCATCTCATAATTTTTTTCATTCCAACTCCGTTATCCGAAAAATATACCTTATTGCCAACAGGGTCATAAGCTACATAACCGGGAGAAACAAGCCCGGTTGTGATTAAATCGGTTATGGATGTTCCGTTAAGAGTTGACCTTTGAAGTTTTTTTGTTGAATTATCCACCCAGAACATACGGCTGCCTGTAACATCCAGAGCAATTCCTCTGGGAGCAACAATTCCATCAATTCCATCAATAAGAACCGTTGTTACATGAGAAGTCAAATTTATTCTTGTAATCGTATGTGAAATAAAATCAGTCCAGTATAACTGATTCGCAATTGAATCAACAGCAGCAGCAAAACATGCTGAAACACCGGATATAACATTTGCCTGTCCGGTACCATCGACATTTCCGCTTTCAATCTCTCCCGAGCTTCCGTCAGTCCAGAATATTTTTGTTTGTGCCTGAATCGATACAGATACAAACAATAAGAAAATCAATATTAGTTTTTTCATATTAATCCTCCGATGATGAAGGAAATATACCCTGATATGCAATCTGCCAATTGAGAACCAAGTATGGCTGCATATTATTGTGTGGTAAGCCTCCGCCCGTAATCCCGACTGATTGAGCATTCATTGTACCATTTGGAGCTGATGAAGAAAACTCTGCTATTCCTTCAGCATTTTGTGAAAGTATTTTATTGGCAGGGTCTCCTGATGTGCCAACTCCAGTATTCATATTCAAAGGATGACTATGAGATGGTATTTCGCTTATTAATAATGTATGCTGTTCTTCTCCAAAGGTTTCTCCTAATACACGGTTAGTCAATCCAGGTCCTGTTCCAAAATGCACGGGAACTCTTCCACGTAAGTCAGGAAGCGCAAAGGTTGTTGTACCGTTTCCACCATATATAGTGCCTAACTAAGAAAATAAAGCCGTGTTTTGTGCAATGGATAAAAGTTGTCCGTTGCAAAAAAACCAACCTTGTGCTGCGAAATTCCATCCTACACACATTAATTGCCCTAAAAATGGAGTAGCACCTACAGCTTTGTAATTATTAATAATTTCACCGTTACGCTTTACATAGATTAATCCGGTTTTCGATTTAGCTGCAAACAAATCTTCTCTTGTTGCAATCATTGCAGTAGCAGCGCCTGCTGCTCCGAATAACGCTTTTCTTAAAAAATTTCTGCGTGTGTCTGAGTTTTTTTCTGAATCTTTTTTAAAGAGGTTAAAAGGGTTCATAGAGATTTTTTTAGGTTTGCACAAAGGTAAGAAAATTAATTTTCATAAAATATACCCATTTCTTAAATTCATAATTTCTTTACGAATTGATATTTATATCTAAATGTATCAATTTTATGTATGAATCCCGAAGAAAAACACTATAAAACGCAGAAAACAGGAAGGTATTATATATCAAAACCGCATTCTGAAATCAATGAGAACATAAAAAAACTTGTGTTTGTCCTTCACGGCTATGCACAGCTTGCAAAAGATTTCATTCAGGAGTTTGATTTTTTGAATAACGATGAAACACTCATCATTGCACCTGAAGGTTTATCGAGATTTTATTCAAAGAATGTCATTGCAGCATCATGGATGACAAAAGAAGACCGCGATAACGAAATAGATGATTATTTATTTTATCTCGAAGGAATAGCGAACCAGATTCTTTCGCATTTGCCGGGCAAGTCCGAAGAGATTGTCGTACTTGGCTTCTCGCAGGGAGTACATACCGCAGCCCGTTTTGCAGTCTGCACCGAGATGAATGTTAATAAACTTATTCTTTGCTCGTCCGATTTCCCTCAGGATGCCGACTTCGACAGTTTACGTGAGAAAAACCAATCCGGCCAACAAATGAAAGTTTATTATATATTCGGCGATAAAGATAGAAACATCCGCTTGGAAAACTTTGAGAAAAGCATTAATATGCTGAATGAAAATAATATCGTATTTGAGAAAATTATGTTTGATGGTGAGCATGTGGTGGATGTGGAAAGTGTGAAGAAGATTTTAAGTTAGTTTCCCCCTTTGGAGGGGGAGTAAGGGGGAGGATAACAATAGTAAATGTCCTCCTCCTAAATCCTCCTCCAAAGGAGGACTTTCAATTTCTTATAACAAAAAACCCGCTTTGCGCGGGTTTTTATATTTTTACAAAGACAGACAGGAATGTCTGTCGTACCATTAATGAGTTTACTGACCTAAGTATGACTTCAATGCTTTGCTTCTCGATGCCTGTCTTAATCTTCTGATTGCTTTTTCCTTAATCTGTCTTACTCTTTCACGTGTCAGCTTGTATTTATCACCGATTTCTTCAAGTGTAAGCGGGTTTTCCTTCTCAAGGCCATAGTATAACTTCACTACTTCTTTTTCTCTTTGAGAAAGTGTGTCGAGCGCTCTTTCGATTTCGATTCTCAATGAGTCTCTCATCAAAGTTGCATCCGGCATTTTTTCCTGCTTGTCGGGCATTATGTCTATAAGCTTTGTATCCTCTCCGTGAATGCTCGGAGCATCCATGGAAACGTGTCCGCCTGAGTTCTTTAGTGTTTCCTGAACTTCATAGACCGACATATCGAGCTGTTCCGCAATTTCAAGAACGTTCGGCGCTCTTTCATTTGCCTGTTCAAGCTCGCTGATTGTTTTGGAAATTTTACTTTTTTGCTGAACGATATTCAACGGTAACCTTACAACTCTCGATTGTTCAGCGAGTGCCTGCAAGATTGACTGCCTTATCCACCAAACTGCGTAAGAAATGAATTTGAATCCTCTTGTTTCGTCGAACTTTTTTGCAGCTTTAATCAGACCTAAGTTGCCTTCGTTTATGAGGTCGTTGAGGGATAGTCCCTGGTTCTGATATTGCTTAGCCACCGAAACAACGAATCTTAAATTGGCTTTTACGAGTCGGTCTAACGCCCTCTTGTCGCCTTTTTTAATTTTCTTTGCACATTCGATTTCTTCATCCACCGTAAGAGGCTGAGTTTTGCTGATCTCTTTTAAGTAGATGTCCGTAGATTGGTTTTCACGGCTTGTGTACTGTTTACCTAATTTCATTAAATTAAGTGTGTGTTATTTATTATTGTAAGTTAAAGTGATTTGAAATGTAAAATATTTAAATTAAATTTTGCAGATAAATAATCGTATCTCTTTGTATTTAACGTAAGCAGCGGCAGTTTCGTTTCAAGCATCATCACCGCCATAATCATATCCCGCAGCTCGATCTTCTTTGCCCTTGTCTTCTTTATCATCTCCCCCAGCCTTATCGAATATCTGTAATGAAACCCAAGTGTGCTAATGGGATATAAAAGCTCTTTCTTAGTTGTTTTACTCAGAACTTCGCTTGCATTTATGAACGTCGTGAAACAAATTCCGGTTTGCAAAACCTCAAGAAGCTTTTGGCTTCTCGGATAGCTAAGTAGAACATCGGTATCAAGAAGTATCTGATTAGGAAGTGCAACCTTTGTGCCACTTTCCTTATAAACTTTTTTATTTAAATGAACAAACTTCGTAACTGCTTCTTTATCAACTTTCTGAACAGAAGAAATCTTTTTAATTAAATTAATTTTGATATCTTGTGTAGGCAATATATAAAAAGAAAAACCCGCAGAAGCGGGTAAATCATATAAAAACGAGATTCCCATTTTCACGGGAATGACTTCAGCCGGAAATTACGCTTCTGTTCCGAAGAAATCGATTTTATCTTCTTTATGCAAAGTTACAAATGCTTTTTTCAAGTCGGCTCTGAAACCTTCGAATCTTCCTCTTTTGGTAAACTGTGATTTTCTTTTACCTTTGTTCACTGCTGTAGTTACACCGGTAACACGAACTTTGAATTTATCTTCGACTGCCTTTGCAATTTCGATTTTATTGGAATCTTTAGAAACCTCAAATACATACTTATTCAGGGTTTCCTGAATAGTAGTATTTTTTTCCGTAATAAGAGGTCTTATTAAAATTTGTTTTTTCATGACGTATTATATTAAACTTTTGCAAAGATTATCAACGGCTGACTTTTGCACCAAAATCATTTGGTTGTTCAAAAGCTCATAAGTTGCTGCTTTATCTGAAATCTGGACGTTCAAGTTATGAATGTTTCTTCCTGATTTATATAAATTCTCGTTTTTATTTGCAACCAAAAATAATGTCTTTGTATTGTCCAGCTTCAAAGCTTTTAAGATATTTGCCATATCTTTTGTCTTTGGAGCGTCGAAAGAAAAATCCTGAATAACCATTATTTGGTTTTCTTTAGCTTTTTTGCTTAAAGCGCTTCTTCTTGCAAGACGTGCAGCTTTCTTTGGAAGGTCAAGCTTATACAAGTGAGGTCTTGGTCCGAAAATCGTTCCCCCGCCAACCATCAATGGTGAACGGCTTGTTCCCTGCCTTGCTCTGCCTGTCCCTTTTTGTCTGAACGGCTTTTTACCGCCGCCTCGAACTTCTGCTCTTTCCTTAGCTTTGTGAGTTCCCTGTCTTTGATTTGAGAGATATACTCTTACCGCCTGATAAATCAAGTGGTCATTCGGTTCGATGTTAAATACTTCATCAGGAAGCTTTACGCTCTCGCCTGTTTCATTGCCATCAATGTTATATACTTTGAGTTCCATTTTAGTAAAATTGAAAATTAAAACAGACAAGAATGTCTGTTCTACTAAACATTAAAAATTATTTATAAATTTCAACGAAGCCGGATTTTGCACCCGGAACAGCTCCTTTAACAAGAATAAGGTTTGAATCAGGAAATATCTTAACAACTTTGAGATTTCTGACTGTAATTCTGTCAGTTCCCATTCTTCCTGCCATTCTCTGTCCTTTGAATACTCTTGAAGGATACGAGCTTGCGCCGATAGAACCGGGAGCTCTCAATCTGTCGCTTTGTCCGTGAGTTCTAACACCACCGCCGAAGCCGTGTCTTTTAACAACGCCCTGGAATCCCTTTCCTTTTGAAATGCCTGATACTTTTACTTTGTCGCCTTCATTGAAGATATCAACTTTGATAACATCACCCTGCTTTAAATCAGCAGTCGGGTAATCTCTTATTTCAGCAATGAATCTTGAAGGAGAAACTTCGAGTTTTTTGTAAACCTGTCTTTGTGCTTTATTGATTGTCTTTTCTCTTCTCTCACCGAACCCTAACTGAACAGCTTCATAACCGTCTTTTTCTTTTGTTCTTATCTGTGTAATAACACAAGGACCTGCTTCTATAACTGTGCAGGGGACTGCATCACCATTATCGGTGAAATACGTAGTCATCCCTAATTTTTTACCTAATATGCCTAACATTTTAGTTTCCTTTAATTTAATAAACCAGAGGAAAACACAAAAAAAGTGTTTTCATGATTTTTAGCGCTTCACGAAATAAAGTTATACCTTTATCTCAATATCAACACCGCCCGGAGGGTCAAGTTTTGTCAGAGCATCAATGGTTTTATTAGACGAGTTTAATATATCTATTAATCTTTTGTGTGATCTTGTCTCAAATTGCTCTCTTGACTTTTTATCGACATGCGGCGACCTGTTAACGGTATATACATGTTTCTTTGTCGGAAGCGGAATTGGACCGCTGACGATTGCACCGGTTGATTTTATTGTCTGTATGATTTTCGCAGTCCACTTATCTAAAAGCAGATGGTCAAATGAACGTAGTTTTATTCTGATTTTTTGTGAAGCCAATTTTTTTACTTATTTAAGTTTTTCTCCGGTCATCCGGAGAACAAAGAACGTTAATTAAAAAAGGACAGACAAGAATGTCTGTCCTACTTATATTTATTTATTACTTAATTATTTTAGTTACGATACCTGCACCAACAGTTCTTCCGCCTTCTCTGATAGCGAATTTCAATCCTTCTTCCATCGCGATTGATTTTTGAAGAACAACCTTCAATCCATCGATGTTATCGCCGGGCATAACTATTTCAACACCATTAGGTAGAGTTACTTCACCTGTTACGTCTGTAGTTCTGAAATAGAACTGCGGTCTGTATTTGTTAGAAAATGGAGTATGTCTTCCACCTTCTTCTTTGGTCAATACGTAAACCTGAGCTTCGAATTCTGTATGAGGAGTAATAGAACCCGGTTTAGCGAGAACCATACCTCTTTCGATTTCGTTTTTGTCAACACCTCTTAACAAAAGTCCGCAGTTGAAACCTGCTACTGCAACGTCCAATTCTTTATTGAACATTTCTGCGCCTGTTACAACGGTTTTCTTTTGCTGTCCTAAACCAATCAATTCAACTTCCTCGCCAACTTTAACCTGACCTCTTTCAATTCTTCCTGTTGCTACAGTACCTCTACCAGTAATAGAGAATACGTCTTCAACAGACATCAAGAAAGGTTTGTCAACTTCTCTTGTCGGCTCAGGAATATAATTATCAACTGCATCCATTAATTCATAGATACATTTGAATCTCTCGTCATCATTTGCAGAGTTAGGATCGAGAGCAGCTTCCATCGCTTTTAAGGCAGAACCTCTAACGATTGGAATTTCATCTCCCGGATAATCTCTCTTCGATAATTCTTCTCTGATTTCCATTTCAACAAGCTCAAGCAATTCCGGATCTGCAGCGTCAACTTTGTTCAAGAAGACAACCATTTTCGGAACACCAACCTGTCTTGCCAAAAGGATGTGCTCTTTTGTTTGCGGCATAGGACCGTCGGTTGCAGCTACAACGAGGATTGCTCCGTCCATTTGAGCAGCACCGGTAATCATGTTCTTTACATAGTCAGCGTGACCCGGACAGTCAACGTGTGCATAGTGTCTTTTATCTGTTTCGTACTCTACGTGAGCAGTAGCGATTGTAATCCCTCTTGCTTTTTCTTCAGGTGCTTTATCAATATCGTCAAATTTCTTAACGTTTTTGGTAAGCCCTTTCTTTGCAAGGGTCATATTGATAGCAGCAGTCAGCGTGGTTTTTCCATGGTCAACGTGACCGATTGTACCAATATTAACGTGTGGCTTCGAGACATCATATTTTTCTTTAGCCATTATGTTTCTCCTTAATGTTTATTAATATTTTATTTTTGTTTTTTTAACTATTAACATATCCCCGCTGCGCGGGAAAGAGGTTAAACTCAAATAGTGAAGTTGTGAATCGCGAAGTGGTGAATTAAAAACTTTCACCTATCTCCATGAAGCTTGAAATGTTAAGGCTTATGATTCGCCATTTAACAAATTCACAACTTCGCCACTTAAATAGGGTGGGTCAGGGAGGACTTGAACCTCCGACCCCGTGCTTATAAGGCACGTGCTCTAACCACCTGAGCTACTGACCCAGGAATATCGGAAAACCCATACTCTGTAAAGGATTACCCTTCGATTGTTTTCAACCGAGGGGTTAACCCTCGCTCGAGCTTTGAGTTTTTATAGAGCACTTTCGTGTGTCTAATGACGGGGTCTTTACTGATTCATTTTTAAGGTGCATCAGCACTGACCCAAACTTTTTTTGCGGATTAGAACCGCAGCGTTTTAAAGAACCTCGGATGTATTAAGCAGTTACTGCTTTTCCTTTAAACTTCTCTACTATCTGGTCTGCCACTGATTTCGGAGCTTCATCATAATGCGAGAACTGCATTGTGTAGATAGCTCTTCCCTGTGACATAGACCTCAATTGTGTTGCATAACCGAACATCTCTGAAAGCGGAACTAAAGATTTAATAACCTGAGCATCGCTTCTTTGACTCATGCCTTCAATTCTTCCTCTGCGTGAGCTAAGGTCACCCATAACCTCGCCCATGTATTCGTCCGGTGTAACAACTTCAACTTCCATAATCGGCTCAAGCAATGTCGGGTTAGCTTTTCTTGCTCCCTCTTTGAATCCCATAGAACCGGCAATTTTAAATGCCATTTCAGATGAGTCAACATCGTGATATGAACCGTCAAATAATTTTACCTTGACGTCCTCAACAGGATAACCTGCAAGAACACCGTTCTTCATAGCTTCTATAATACCTTCAGATACTTTCGGAATGTATTCTTTCGGAATAACACCACCGACAATCGCATTTTCAAAAATATATCCTTTTCCTTTTTCATTCGGTTCGATTTCAAGCCATACGTGTCCAAATTGACCTCTACCGCCTGACTGTCTGATGAATTTACCTTCCTGAACAACTTTCTTCTTAATCGTTTCTTTATATGCTACCTGAGGCTTACCAACGTTTGCATCAACTTTAAATTCTCTTTTTAATCTGTCAACAATGATCTCAAGGTGAAGCTCACCCATACCTGCAATTAAAGTCTGTCCTGTTTCTTCATCTGAACTTACTCTGAAAGTCGGATCCTCATCTGAAAGCTTTGCAAGAGACTCACCAAGTTTATCCTGGTCAGCTTTTGTTTTCGGCTCGATAGCAATCTGAATAACCGGCTCAGGGAATGTAATTTTCTCAAGAACAATCGGGTCTGACTCATCACAAAGAGTATCACCTGTTCTTGTGCTTTTCAATCCGACTGCTGCCGCTATGTCACCAGAATACACTTTCTTAATTTCTTCTCTGTGGTTTGCATGCATCTGAAGCAATCTGCCGACTCTTTCTTTCTTTCCTGAAACAGAATTGTAAACGTAGCTTCCCGCCTCTGCAACACCTGAATAAACTCTGAAGAATGTAAGCTTACCCACAAACGGGTCTGTCATAATCTTAAACGCCAATGCTGTAAATTTCTCATCATCGGCAACTCTTCTATATATATGGTCATCTGTATGTAAATGATGCCCTTCGATTTTACCGTCTTTCACATCTAATGGTGAAGGCAATAAATCGATAACATCATCAAGCAAGTTCTGAACACCTTTATTCTTAAACGAAGAACCGCATAATACAGGAATAATCTTTATGTCAATAGTAGCTTTTCTTAATACGTTCATAACTTCTTCGTGGGTAATTTCTTTACCCTCGAGAAATTTTTCAAGTAATGTATCATCTACGTCAGAAACAGCTTCAAGCAGTTTCTGTCTGTATTCATTTGCCTGCTCTTTATATGCATCAGGAATTTCGGCATCTTCAAATGTCGCGCCTAAGCTGTCCTCGTTGAACATTCTTGCTTTCATATCAATCAAATCGATAAGACCAACGAATAAATCTCCCTGACCGATTGGTAATTGAATCGGCACAGCGTTAGCTTTCAAACGGTCTTTCATCATCTGGATTACATTGAAGAAATCCGCTCCTATTCTGTCCATCTTGTTCACGAATGCAATTCTCGGAACTTTGTACTTATCCATCTGTCTCCAGACGGTTTCTGATTGCGGCTCAACACCACCAACCGCGCAGAATAATGCAACTGCACCATCAAGAACTCTCAATGAACGCTCAACTTCTGCAGTAAAGTCAACGTGTCCCGGTGTATCGATAATATTAATTCTGTTATCTCTCCAGAAACATGTAGTAGCAGCAGAAGTAATTGTTATACCTCTTTCTTTTTCCTGCTCCATCCAGTCCATGGTTGCAGCACCTTCGTGCACTTCACCAAGACGATGGGTTCTTCCTGTATAATATAGAATTCTTTCGGTAGTTGTAGTTTTACCTGCATCGATGTGCGCTGAAATCCCTATATTTCTTGTCTTTTCTAACGGATATGACCTTGACATCTATTATATTTTCCTTAAATACTTTTAATTGTTTTTAAAATCTTACCACTTAAAATGCGCGAAAGCTTTGTTAGCTTCTGCCATTCTATGAACGTCTTCCTTTTTCTTAACTGCGCTGCCTTCACCGACTGACGCTGCCATTAATTCATTGGCAAGTCTTGAAGCCATTGATTTTTCGTTTCTTGCTCTTGCATAGCTGATGAGCCATTTGATTGCAAGTGAAGTTCTTCTGTCAGGTCTTACTTCCATCGGAATCTGGTAGTTTGAACCACCGACTCTTCTCGAGCGAACTTCGATGCTTGGAGCAGCATTGTTTACTGCCTGTTTAAATACGTCAAGAGGATTACCTTTGGTTTTCTCTTCGATAACTCTGAAAGCTTCATAAAGTATGTTGGAAGATTTTGTTTTCTTTCCATCATACATCAACATATTAATGAATCTTCCGACAAGCAAATCATTATGCTTGAAATCCGGTAATCTTTGTCTTTTGTCTGCGCGTTTACGTCTCATTTATTAGTGTATATTATTAAACTGATTTTTGTTTCTTAAAGTTCGTTATTACTTAGCGGCTTCGCCTTTTACTTTCTTAGCACCGTACTTAGAACGTCCTTTCTTTCTGTTAGCAACACCTGCTGTATCCAAAGCGCCTCTGATAATGTGATATCTTACACCCGGAAGGTCTTTTACTCTCCCACCTCTTATTAGAACAATCGAGTGTTCCTGAAGGTTATGACCTTCACCCGGAATATATGCTGTCACTTCGATTTGATTTGTTAAGCGCACTCTCGCAACTTTTCTCAAAGCTGAGTTTGGTTTCTTAGGAGTAGTTGTATAAACTCTTGTGCATACACCTCTTTTTTGAGGACACGCATCCATTGCAGGAGCTTTACTTTTATATACTTTGTCCTGTCTTCCCTTACGGATTAATTGATTAATTGTAGGCAAATTTCTCTGTTTTTACGGTTTTCTCTAAATTCGATTTTGAGCAAACTTCAAATTAACTAAAAAATCTTACTTTTTCAAGGGGGATATAAGAGGAAAAGAGGGAATAAACGATTTGTTTATTAATCAAAAAGAACCCATTTAAATTCATAAATTTTTATCAACTCCATCCTGCGAAAGCATACCAATTGCCCCATATTTTATACCATACTTTCAAGGGACCACGGCAGGACGATTCTGGCATTTCATCTATTTCTGAATATATAAATCCACCTGAGTTATCCAAAAAACCATTCATCAGGAAACATATTTGTTTATCATTTTTATAGTATTTACAGAAACTTAAAATATCTAATTCTTCAAGATAATCTCTAAATGTGAAATATTTTGCAGGTTCAATTCCATACAATGAAAGTGTTTCTTCAAATTGTTCATCTTCATATTCAGGTTTGATTTTTATATTTTTATTATCATTAGTTACAATTCTATTGCCATCCATGTATGATATTTTTTTATAATTTTGTATTTCAATAACAAATGCATTTAACTTTTCCTGCCTTGTCCAAAGATAATACTCTTTTGATATTGTTATTTGTAAATCATATGAAAATACAAATACAATTATAATACCGATCGAAACTCCTATAATTCCTAACCGTGCTGTTAAATTTTTTATCTTAGATAGCAGAGATAAGGTTAGAACTATCCCAAAAGCAAGTGATACGCAATAAATTAATATGTTAACAAGACACATCTTTGATAAAAAAGCCCAACCCCAAATAACTGTTACTGTAAATGGCATAATCGCAGAAAATAAGTATAAAATAAGAATTACAGTTAAGCTTTTTTGATTTAATAATTTTCTTACTATATTTGTATTTGCGTTTTCTATCATTACTTAATTCTACTCAAAAATGCTAATCGGAGTTGCGGGACCATATTCGGCTGATACTGAAGAACAGCGGCAAAAAAATCTCGATGCAATGAACATTGCTGCGGCGAAGCTTCTCGAAAAAGGTCACACACCGCTCATCGGTGTCAACGCTGCGCTTCCCATAGTTCAGGCGCTTCAAAAAACAAATCCAGATTCAGAAGTCGATATATACGAAGCGATTATGAAAATCTCACTTGCGGTTATTGATAAATGCGAAGCATTGTTATTAATCGGTGAAAGTCCCGGCGCAAACCGCGAACGCGACCTCGTGCTTTCAAAAGGACTCAAAGTTTATTACTCGCTTGACGAAATTCCCTAATAAATAAAATTCTTCGCGCAGTTTATCCCGTATTTTCACGGGACTCAGAATGACACAGAGGATTTAATTAGAAATTCAATCCCATTGAGGCAATGCCGGTAAACTTCGAATAACCATTTCTATAACTGCTGTAATTAAGTCCTAATCTCTGGTATATATCCATATAATTCATTTCAAGCCGCGCATATAATTGAGGTTTTGGACTATATTGAATTCCGAAAGCAAACGCTCCTGCTTCCATTCCTGTGGGGTAAGGAAAATAATCTATGAAATACCCTGCAAATGTGAAAATTCCATGCTTGTCATTTAAGTACTCCATACGCCCGGAAATGCTGAGCTTATCGTTTATTTTATACCTCCCTGAAATAAATCCCGAATACATTGAGACTGATTTATCAAAAACATATAAATTACTTTTCTCCTGAACTATGAAATCAATGCCAGATATAAACTGCAATCTTTCATTAAAATCATATGTGATTATTGCATTGTTGAAAAATCTTAAAACTTTCCTCGAATCAAAATCTATGTAAGGGTCCCATGACTCAATATAAAAATGATAAACATTGCCTGTGAGATTATTAATTTTAATATTTAAATTTTCCATAGGCGAATAATCAATCATAAATCCGAAAGATTTGTTTTTTTCCACAGTCTGACCTTCGGAATATCCTTCGCTTAAAATAAAACCTGCGGATAAATTATTTATGAATTCATAAGAAATTTTTAAGGCATTCATCTTAAAAGGTTCAACTCCGCTTTGAATTGCTGTCGATGTCAGGAAATTTTTCCCCGGTAAAACCGGTTCAGCACTAAACGGCTGAAAGAAAATTCCTCCTTCAATCCATAAATCATCCACAGGAGAAAACCCCGCATTTGCTTCTCTTATGTAATCATTTCTCTCAAAATAAGGGTAATATGGATAATAATAATCTTCAATAATATCACCGTATTGCAAAGTTGCAACGCCTTTTATATCCTCATCCGAATAACGTGCAGTGAGAGAAGCATTGTATAATCTTATTCTATCTTGTATTGGCGTTGTATAATTATAGCTATTCAAGTAATAATCTAAATATGAGTTTGCTTCATCAAGAAATTGAGAAGAAACTTCTTTCCCGATTGAATTTTTTGCATAATAAGCATCTATATTTAATCCTAATTCAAGATTATCATAGGTAAATATCTGCGCATAAGAAATATTTGCAGCGAGAATAAATGTGAGAATAAATATTTTTTTCATAATTTTATTTTATGCTCTTATATTTTATCTGTGATAGTTCAATTAATTTAAAAAATTAATCGGGAATCCAATTCAGTTTCATACTTAATATATTAAACCTTCCATAATCCCGGGTTGCTGGTTGTTTCATATTTGCATAATCAATTGAAATCCCAAACGGATAATCGCCGTGAGTTAATTTATTAATGGGAATATTTATTCCCGCTCCGTAAGTAAAATAATTATATTTATATCCTCCGCTGTACCAATTGCTATAAAATCCGCCTCTCAAAGATAAAATTTCATATATAGTCGCTTCAGCCCCTGCCTTATATATATCATGGTTATCATACCTTAATTCTTTCTCCATTTCCAGATGTACTAAAAGATTTAATTTATATGTAAAACCAGGAACTCCTTTTTCATTATCAGTCGGCATAAAATTATAAAACCTTACGTTATATGCGCCGCCCACTCTCAGAAGAACCGGAAGATTTTGTCTGCCAAAAAAACTTTGTAAAACTGTAAAAGAAACATTTGTGACAGAAGCTCCGAGAGTTATTTCGTGAAGCAAACCTCTGAAACTTTTTCCTGTCAAATTAAATGTTTTTATAGCTCCTATATCAACTGATGCTGCTGTTACATTTTCCGGGAGAATATATCCCCTATGTGATTCATACCCCGGTATGTGTGAGTTTATGATATTGAGATTGGCACCCGCATAAAACCCATGTATGACATGCCGTGAATAATTAATTGTATAAAAAGTATAATTAAAATTATCTCCGTTTAATTCATTTCCCGCACCCATATAATATCTGCTTAAACCGATATTCCCGCGTCCTTTTTTTAAATCATAGCTTACACCTTCATAATTAAAATTTGCATTTTTATCATTATAATATTTGGTAGAATGAGAAAAGGTGAAATTTATACCGTGAGTAAAACTGGATGATGCAGGATTATAAAAAGATGCAAATTCATTGGATGGATTAGCGGCCATTCCTCTTCCCATTGCTTCGGCTCTGGCACTTGGCTGCCGGCCATAATAAATATCATAAGGGTCAAGCAAAATCTGCGCAGGCAGATTTGAAGAAAAAATCAGAAAGAAAAAGATAATAAGGACTTTTTTCATTTTAATTAAAATTAAATTATGAAAAAACTGCTTATAAAAATTCTTACTAAACTTAATATGTGTTAAATCGCTTTACGGCAGAGTTAATTTAATCATTTTAAAATAAATTAAAATGTTAAATTATTCAATGTAACCAGGTAGAATTTTTTTTGTTCCCCTGTTATTTTATGATAATCATTCTTTTTGTTTCGACGAAATTCCCTGACGACATCGAATAAAAATAAACTCCGCTTGCAAAAGCTTTCGGCTCAAAATTTATTTTATAAGTTCCCCGCTCTTTTTCTTCATTGAGAAGCTCGGAGATTTTTCTTCCCGCCGCATCAAAAATCCGGATTGCAACTCTGTTTTTTACCGGAACTGTGAAGCTAATTGTTGTTCCTGAATTAAAAGGATTAGGATAATTCTGAGCAAGAGAAAATTTATCAGGAGTGTCCGGCGGGTCAAGCGACCAGCTTTTGCCGCCTGTGGATGTAAATAAAATAACTCCGTAGTCTCCAACAATCCATCCGGTTTTATCATTATAAAATTCAACTTTATTAAGATTGCTTGTTACACCGCTATTCTGCAGCTCCCAGCTATAACCGCCGTTTGTTGAGTTATAAATTATGCCATCATTTCCTGCAATAAAAATGTTGTTGCTATCAGGCATGTGAACGGAATTAAAAACCATAGTCGGGTCGGGATTGCCTGTTTCGATTTTAATCAATGAACCAAATGCAGTTGTTTTCAAAATTATGGAATTATTGCCGACAAAAATTCCTGTAAACTTATCTATGAAACAAAGGTCTTTTATTTCACCGTAAGCATAATGTCTTTCTATTGTCCAGTTTAATCCCCCGTTTGTAGTTTTATGAATATTGTTTATATAATTGGAGTTTATTGTATAATAAATATTTGTATCTATTATGGCATAATTATGGACATTTGTATATTCAGGAGTGGGAACCTTTGTCCAGTTTAAACCATCATTGGTTGTATATATTATATTACCCCAGCCGGAATATAATCTATTATCATAAATTTTTAATTTATTTAATTCATATCCTCCCGTACTCCAACTATAATAATAAACAATATTCCAGCTGGCTCCAGCGTTAGTAGTTTTTATTAATCTTTTACCGGTTGAAATATATCCTGTGTCTTTGTTAAGAAATTTTATCTGATAAAATACAATGTCGGAATCATTAAACACCGGTTTATAATGCCAATTCAACCCATGATTACTCGTATTGAATACAATATGAGGCAGCTGAGAACCGGAATACCCGGGACCCAGCACCCAGCAATTTTTATCATCGATGATTGAAATGTCATGTAAGTTAGAAACCGCATAAGGAATTCGCCCTATATATGTGCCACTGCTATATCTCATAGTCTTGCCTATAGCACTATATCCGCATATTAACGCTGAATCTTTTGATTTAATTGACATACCCTTTATAGAATTTGAGGCAAAGGGATATAAATTAAAATAACCTGAAACAAAACTTTCTCCGCCGTTACTTGAATGAAATATGTCAGCTCCCGCACAAACGATATTTAAACTATCTAAAATTTTAACACGGTATAATGGAGTATTCCAATGATAAAAAGTAGAAGAAGTATCTCTTATCCAATTTATTCCATAGTTAGTTGTCCTGAAAATCGTTAATGAATCTCCTACGGCAAATCCATTGCTGTTCCTTACATCAATGTCTATAAGTTGTCTATTAAAATTAATATTTGAAGATACATTGTACCAATTCTCTCCGCCGTTTGTTGTTCTCAAAATAATTCCGGGATATCCGACTGCATTTCCTGTTGTTGCATTATAAAATTTTATGGACAGCAAATAATAATCATGACTGAAATTTTTTCTTGTCCACGTTAAGCCTCCATTTATTGATTTATAAATCATTCCTTTTTCTCCAACTGTAAACATTGTATCATCGTTTCTTATCTCTATGTCATATAATATTTCATCAATCTCGATGCTCAGGTCAGTCCAGTTATATCCACCGTTCGTAGTTTTTATGATAATTCCACCGTCTCCGCATACATAACCCGTATTCTGATTTAAAAATGACAATGCCTTGAAATGATTATCAAACCCTGTCTGAATTTTTTTCATAGTAGTTCCGCCGTCTTCGGAAATACATATCTGACCGTAATCACCGACCGATATGACTTTGCGCATATCAAATTGGATTATGTCGTTCATATTTCCGACAATGGTAAACTCATTCTGTCTTTGCCAGACTGATTGGCAAAATAAGAGCGGCGGAAACATCATAAATAAGAAAATTACTATTGGTAGTTTCTTACTCATAGCGTTTGGATATAATTTTTAGGGTGTTAGTCTAAATATCATGCAAAAAACATACCAAAATAAAAGAGGTAATTAAGAGAGTTATTTAACGGAATTTAAATAAAAATATAATAGGTGGGCTTATAAAATACAAACAGAAGCAATAAACCAGCTTCTGTTTTTTTGTAAAGTACATTTTTGAATTAGTTTTTCTTAATCGCACAATTTACCATTTCAATTAAAGTTTATGATTTGCAAAGTTTAAATTATTCTTTTATCCAATCTACTCCGTCTTTTACGCTGATTTGTCCTTTGTCACCGACTATTCCTATTCTATCCCAGGCTGTCATTAAAAACATTGTTTCACTGACAATCACTCCTTTAGACGTTTCATTATTTTCATTGGTAACATCAAGAAACGGTCCGTCCTGAGTTATTTTAACGATTTTATTTTTATTTCCATTAACAAAATACGTGCCCGCAACATAAGGAATTAAAAATCCATTGTAACTCCCGACGGTAACATTATCACCATTGAAAGTTCCTTCAACACCTTCTCCCTTGAAAGAATTTTTTGTGCGTTCGGCAGTGAAGTTTCCTGTTGCTTCCCAATTATTATTCTTCCATTCATAATATGTTCCGGTGACTTTTGTTTCGGAAGCAAGATTAACCACGAGCAATCCTGCAGAAGCCATTTGTTCAACTGTCGTGAACTCTTTATTGAATGCAACATATTGTCCGTCCTGTGAAAATGAAAATTGCGGCGCAAAAAAAACTAACGCAATAATTAAAAACAAAGGTTTAAACATTTTTTTTCTTTTTATCATTATTTTACAAAAAATATTTTTTATTTCCATCTTGAACCAATCCAATCATACCATTTTCCCGGTTCCCTGGAATAATTATAACTGCCTCTGAAGCCCTCACCCTTTAGCTTAAAAATAAAATCACCGTCAGATTCGTCTGCTTTCCATTTTCCCGTACAAACTAATGAATCTCCTTCTTGTGAAACAGTTCCGTTAATTGTTGTCGGATTATGTTCATACTTTCCGGTAACTTTGCTGCCTGATTGAACAATTATTAACGTGCCCCATTCGGTAAGCCATTCCCCTGTATAATCTTTTGAATTACTTGTACCTTTTGTCCACTTGATTCCATCGGAAAAAATAATCTCATCCTTCAAATCAATTTTGCCACTTTTATTCCATTCAATCGCATAAATAGTATATTTACTGATAATAATTCCTTTTGAAGTATTACTGTTTTCATCAATTAGTTCAAGAAACGGTCCGTCCTGAGCAACTCTGCACACATCATTTTCATTACTGCTTTTATAATAAATCCCTGCAATGTCCGGTACGTGCCATCCCATATAACCTACGTTTTCATCTTCGCGTTTAATATCTGCACTTCCATCAAGAATTGTGCCTGTTACTTTATATTTATTTTCATATACCTTTGCTTCACCATTAAATTTTCCTATACCTTCTATCACGCCGGATAGGTGCCCGATAATATTCCAGCTGTTTCCTCTATATTCATAATACGTTCCATTCACTTTTTTTGAGGAATTTATATCAACTACAAGCATAATTGTGGTTTTTAAATCAACTACATCTTTAATCTCCGGATTATTATACAAAACATATTTTCCATCATCCTGTGAAAATAAAAATTGAGGTGTAATAAAAACAAGAAGAGCCAGTAGAGTAAAATGCTTAAACATTTTGTCCTCCTTTTAATAATCCAATAATAGTCTCATGAATGCAAAAGAGTTATCGGATTTAATTTTCTTGTAAAGATTATTACTGTAATTATATGTATAATTAATATCAAAAACAAAACCTCTGATTGGTTCGATGCGCAGTGTTGCAGCTATGTTATCGGTATTTACCTGCTCACCGTCAAGGAACGGTGCATATTTGTTATCGGTATCTATATTATATCCCAGGAAAACATCTCCCCCGACATTCTTTATAAGATTTCCCTGCGCGTCATAAATGTTATTTCCTTTTCTCGAATGTGCGTATGTTAAATCAAATTTTATTTTTTCACTGAAATAATATGAAAGCCGTGTAAAAATTCTGTCTCCGTTTGGACCGATTTCATTTCCAAGTATAGTTCCGAAACCTGTTATGCTGTTTTGCGGATTAATATGGCTGTATACATACGGTCTTATGTATGTATATGCAAACTGCAGCGAAAGATTGTCTAATCCGAACGGAGCATAAGTCATTGCGCCAACCTGAAACGCAACTTTATTTGTAGCAAGCGAAAAATCATTAAGCTTTCCTATAAAATTTTCATCGAGATACGCAGTTCCGTTGAACTGTAAATTTTTTATGAAGTTTGTCTGGAATGTAAGATAAAATGTTCCGTTATCCCTGTCCTGCAAATCCTGCTCGAGATATTTATAAAATCCGAACGGTGTTAAATATCCAATATCGAGTCCTCTGCCTGAATAAACTTCCTGCTCGCCGATTCCGATATCGAAAACTTTTGGAATCGAAAACACAATCTGGTTAGCTGCAATAAACTTAGTATAATTTTTTGACCTGTCCTGAACGAATGGTCCAACTGTGGAAGCAGTATAAGAGTTAAATCTCATTATTCCCCAGTTGTAATTAAACTTGATGAAATCCATTTCAGGACCGTTATCGGAAATTACTAAACTCTGGTCATAGCTGTAACCCGTTTTGATTCTTTCCTTGCCAATTTCAATTGCAAGAAGCATATTTTTTCCGGGTTCGGTTTGGTAACGAGTATATCCGTTTACTATTGTATATGAACCAAACTCATCTGTAAGCTCATTATATTTATAATTATACCTTAGCCACGATTCCGCATTTGTGAGAACACCCCTGTCCCCCCATACTCCCGCTGCTCGAACCATTAAGCTGTATCCGAGATGCCCGAAGAATGTACCATATCCGCGAAAGCCGACTTCGAGAATTTTTCCGTTGAGTTTTGTATTTGGTTTAATTGTGTTTATGTATTCTGCGCGTCCAAGCAAATCAAACGATAAGTTACTCTTACCTCTTTCATACCTGTAAAGATACTTTTGTTTGTCTGAAAAAATATCCCCTGCTCTTTCAGAAAATTTTCCATCTCCGTCAATAAGCACAGTTGTATTCTTTTCGGTCTGCTCGTAAAAAATAAGCTCGACCTGATATTTTTTTAATAATCGCCTTTCTACATATGAAAGCTCATCATAATTATCTTCAATTTCATCAAGATATTCTTCAACCTGCATTCTTGATAGCACCGGGTCCTGGTCATTAATTGAACCAATGACATGTTTCACGCTCATGTTCTTTAAAAACTGATACACTCCGTTATCAAGCGGAATATTATCTGCTTGTGAAAAGCAAATATTAACAGCACAAAACATACTTACAAAAAAAATTAATATACTTTTAATCATTTATTATAATTTTCCCGTTTGATTTTTCAAATAAATCTGATTTCATTTTTTCTATTACTGATAATCTTGGCTGGCAAATTAATTTTACTTTTTCCTCTGAATTATTTTCAAGAATTTTTATTTTGTTGTCGGTTAAATACTTCATTACCTGATTCATTAATGAATAATCGAATTCCAGATTAATGTTTTTCGTTAAAAGTTTTTCAACCTTATTTGTTTTTTCTAAACACTCATCAGCCGCTTCAAAATATGCTCTTCGCAAGCCGCCGGCTCCAAGTAAAATCCCTCCAAAATATCTGGTCACCACGCAAAGAACATCTGTCAATTCATGTTTATCAATTGCTTCAAGGACCGGTTTGCCTGAAGTTCCTGACGGTTCGCCATCATCAGAGTATCTGAAATTATCTTTTCTTATACCAACTCTAAAGGCATAAGGATGATGCGATGCATCATAATATTTTTTTCTGACTTCATCGAGAAGCTTGGGAATTTCCAGCTGCGATTTAAGAGGAAATGCCTGAGCAATGAACTTTGACTTCTGAACTTTTATTTCATTAACAATTTCAGATTCAATCGTAATAAACGAATCAATCATTTTAATCTCATTGCCCGTTATTCTTTCTACTTGTTCCATCCCATCCTTCGTGACCAATAAGCGGAACGAACCTGTATTCATCAAATTTTTTCTGCAAAAATTTTACTTCGCCTTTTTCATTTATGGTTTTCTTTACTAATGTCATTACCTGAGAATCTTTATCGCCAATCGGAATAACCATCTTGCCGTCAATTTCTAACTGCTCAAGCAAAGGCATAGGAACTTTGGGACTACCTGCAGTTACAATTATTCTGTCATAAGGCGCATAGTCTTTCCAGCCCTGAGTGCCGTCACCTATTTTAATCTTTGCAATGCATCCGATTCGTCTTAATATCTCCCCTGCGCTTCGCGCAAGCTCATCGATGCGTTCAATGCTATAAACTTTTCCTCCCATTTCACATAAGATAGCTGTCTGGTATCCCGAACCTGTTCCGATTTCAAGAACTCTATGTCCGGGATGAACATCGAGAAGCTGAGTCATCGATGCAACGGTATATGGCTGTGATATTGTCTGGCTTCCGCCGATAGGCAATGCATTATTATCATAAGCTCTGCTGCTGAATTCTTCGGGAACAAATTCTTCACGTCTCACCTTCATGAAAGCATCAAGAACTTTTTTATCTGTAATACCCTGCTGCTTTAAAATCTCAATTAATTCTTTTTTCTTTAGAGAAAAACTATTCATTCTTTTCGGCGTTTTCCGTATTTGGATGTTCAAAAATTGATTTCATTGACTTCGCAATTGTTTGCGTTGAAAGTGCCTCGATTAATTTTTCTTCGAGTTGCTTGGCAGATTCGCATTTCGAAAGCTTACCGTTCTCTGCAAGAGATATTTGCTGTGTTTCTTCCGAAACAACTATGGCAAGAGCATCGGATGTTTCGGAAATTCCAAGCGCCGCGCGGTGGCGTGTGCCGAGACTACGGTTCCTTATTATATGAATTTCAGATAAAGGCAGCAAACATCTTGCGGCTTCGATTTTATCGTTCTGAATTACAACTGCTCCGTCATGAAGCGGTGAACGCGGATTAAATATCGAAAGAAGAAGTCCCTGATTTATTTTTGCCTGAATAATTTCTCCGGTCTCGATAATATTTTGCAAACCTGTTGTGCGTGCAATTACAATAAGACCGCCCCATCCGCGGTTCTGTAATTCAACACATGCTCCCGTAATTTCTTTTATATTTTCCTTGATATTAATTTTCCCAAACAATGATGTCGAGCCGCGCTTACCTATTAATGACAGCAATCTTCTTAACTCCGGCTGAAATAAAATTATAAATGCAATTACCCAGATTTCCGTTAGCCGCCCTAACAGCCATCCAAGAGCTTGCATATTCAGCAGCTGTGCAATAAATGAAAGACCGATAATTAAAATCAGCGCAAAGAAAATTTGCGATGCAATTGTTCCGCGCATTACTGTATACAGCTTATAAAAGACATAAGCCACAATCAGAATATCAATTATATCAATTATTTTTACTTCTAAAAATCCTATCTTGAACAATTCCATAGACTTCAAAATAAATGTTTTTTAAAGTTTAAAAAACATAAATAATAACGTTAAATGTATTAAAATGTATAAAGATAAATCGCTTCTCGTTCCTCCCGATAAAAAAATATCGTTAAAAAATTATGATCCTTGCTATACCAACGATTTCAAAGACAAAGATAGCGCGAAGGAACAGCTTGAAAAGGATGTTGAAGAAATGTTTGAGCTTCAGGATGTGTTTTATGCTGATAATTCGTATTCGATGTTAATTGTTTTGCAGGCAATGGATACTGCAGGCAAAGACGGCTTAATAAAACATGTTATGCGGGGACTAAATCCTGAAGGTTGTGTAGTTCATAGCTTCAAACAGCCGTCAAGTGAAGAACTCGAGCATAATTTTCTCTGGAGACACTGGAAGGTCGTTCCTAAACGGGGAGAGATTACAATTTTCAACCGCTCACACTATGAGGAAGTTCTTGTTACTAAAGTTCATCCGGAATATATTTTAAAGCAAAATATCCCGGGAATTAATTCAATGGATAATGTAAACAATGATTTCTGGCAGGAGCGGTATAAACAAATTAGAAATTTCGAAAGAACGCTTTTTCAAAATGGGACAATTGTAATTAAATTTTATCTGAACTTATCAAAAGATGAACAAAAGAAAAGATTTCTCGCGCGCATCGATGACGAACATAAGAACTGGAAATTCTCTGAAAGCGATGTAACGGAAAGGCAATATTGGGATGACTATATGAAAGCTTACGCAGAGGCAATAAGCAACACGTCGACTGAATATGCGCCGTGGTATATCATACCTGCCGACAACAAATGGTATTCACGTCTTGCTGTCGCAAATATTTTAAAGCACACAATGAAGAACTTGAAACTTTCCTATCCAAAACTTGATAAAGAAGGTTTACGCCGTCTTAACGATGCAAAATTTATGTTGGAAAATGAGAAATAATTTGATAATTTATATAATATGAGTAACATAAATTTACTGGCCGAAAAAGAATTTATATTAAACTATATAAATTCATTAAATGACAACGAGCTTCATTTATTATTTAACTTTTTTCAAAAGCTTAAGAATGAATGGTCTTTATCTGATAAAGGTCTAACTAAGCTAACTTATCTTTTATCCGAACAAATTTTATCTGAAGATTGGAATACAGTTAATGATTCCCGTTGGGATGATTTGAAATGACAGATTTCAACCAAGGTGATATTATTCTTGTCAAATTCCCTTTCTCAAATTTATCAAATTTTAAATTAAGACCTGCACTGATTATTTCTAACTCAGAAGTAAATAAGACTAAGGATATAATTTGCACTCAGATTACATCAAATTTACATAATGATAAATTTTCTTATAAATTAGAAAATAGCATTCTAACAAATCCTTTATTGTATGAAAGTGAAATCCGATGTCATAAAATTTTCACATTAGAAATTTCTATGATAGATAGAAAACTATCATCAATAAAAAGCTCCAATCTTGCATTAGTTTTACAAAAGATTCACAATTTTATTTCATAATATTTACTCAGTTTTTCATTTATTAAATCCATAAATATAAGTATTTTATTACTTTATGGAAGACACCCCTCAAAACGAGCAGGCAAATATTCTTACTTTAAGTTCATACGTTCCTAAAAGCAGGGACTACTATGCCAGACTGCCTGAGTTTGAAGGTCCGCTCGATATTCTTCTTCACTTTGTAAAAGAAGAAGAGCTGAACATCCACGACATTCCGATTTCAAAAATCACAAAGGATTATATCGGCTATATTGAATATCTGCAAGATCTTGACATAGAGCTTGCAGGCGAGTTTCTTTTGATGGCTGCGGAACTGATGAAGATAAAAGCTCGAATGTTACTTCCACAGGAAGTTGCTGTCGAAGACGGTTATGAAGAAGACCCGCGTTATGTGCTTGTGAGAAAGCTACTTGAATATAAGCGCTTCAAAGATGCGGCGGATGAGCTTGCAATACTTGAACAGGACGCAAAATTAATGTTTACAAGAGGATATAATGAAAGTGACCCGCGTGAATATGATTCCGACATTATGCTTGATAAGAGCTTGAAAAATTTAACAATTCTGAATTTAATAAAAGGTTATCGAAGTGCAGTTATAGGGTTCAGACCCGAGATAGTTCACCCGATTGAAATTCTCGACATTACAACGGACACACAAAAAGAATTTCTTTTAATGACGCTCGATAAAAAAAACGAAATAGAGTTTAGCGTATTGATAAGCCAGATGAAGGAGAAGCTTGAAGTAATCTGCACATTTCTGAGTGTGCTTCAGCTTGCGCTTGATAAATATGTCGAGCTTATCGTTGACCCGAATGATTATTCCAGATTTGTTGTGAGAAAAAAATCCTTACTGCCTGCAATCGTATGAATTTAGATTATAGAAATACAATCGAATCGCTCATCTTTGCTTCAGAGGAAGAAATTTCTTCAAAGCAGATAAAAGAAATTCTTGACGGCTTTAATATTAAATTAAGCGTCAAAGAAATTGAAGCAAATATTGCCGACCTTAATAAAACATACATTGATGCGGGATGTTCTTTTGAGATAATTCAGGTCGCAGGCGGATATCAGTATTCAACAAAGAAACAATTTGCATTATACATCGGCAAACTTTTCAGTGAACGTCAGAAGAAGAAACTTTCACCGTCTGCAATCGAAACGCTAGCAATCATTGCATACAAACAGCCGATAACACGAGCTGATATGGAATTTATACGGGGTGTGAACGTTGATTACATCGTAAATTCGCTTTTAGAAAGAGATTTAATTACGATTTCAGGACGCGCAAACTCACCCGGGCGACCAATTTTATATTCGACGACAAAAAACTTTCTGAAAGTTCTCGGCATCAATGCAATCGAAGATTTACCGAAATTAAAAGAGATTAACGATATTTTAAAATACGAAAAAGTAGAAGGCATAACTGAAGCCGACATTGATTTATTTAACTCAATGACTTCAAATCTTGGCTTCTCGGAAAAGATTGAATTTACCGCTAATGAGTTAAAAGAGGGAGAGATTACAGAGATACCTAGTACTGAAATAAACAACAATGAAATTAATGAAATTGAAGTTCAAAATTCCGAATACGAAATTAATGCAATTAACTACATAGAAGAAGATTTGCCGGAAGAAAAAGACAACGAAAGCGACAATGACAGAAAAGAACGGAACGACACGAATTAATAAGTTTATAGCCAATAACTATAACATTTCACGCCGTGATGCTGATGAATACATTTTGCAGGGACGCGTAACACTTAACAACATTACAATATCGGAACCGGGATTCATAATTAATCCTGCAAAAGATAAAATCAGGGTTGACGGCGAGCTTATAAAAGTCTCCGATAAAAAGATTTACATAATGCTGAACAAACCCACGCGGGTTATCTCAGCAGTTACTGATGACAAACACAGAACGACAGTTGTTGATTTAATAAAGCTTAAAGATAAGATTTATCCCATCGGACGTCTTGATTATGACTCGACGGGACTTCTTCTTTTAACTAACGATGGTGAATTTGCGAATGAGCTGATGCACCCGCGCTATAAAGTTTATAAGACATACGAAGTTAAGTTGTCAAAACCTCTTGATGAGAAGATAAAAGCCCTTCTTGAAAAAGGAATTTTAATCGACAGAAAAAAAACCGAACCTGCAATTGTAAAGCTGACAAATCCGCGCGACCATAGATATGTTACAATTTCAATCCGCGAAGGACGAAACAGACAGGTGCGGAAAATGTTTGAGAGGTTCGGATACTTCGTGAACAAGCTTCACAGAAGCGAATACGGCGGATTAAAACTCGGTGATTTGAAACCGGGTGAATCGAAAAAACTTTCTCCTGCAGATATACAAAAATTAGAAAACAACATTAACACCGATAACACAAAGAGTAAAACAAAAGCTAAAAACAAAAAATGATAGAAGTTAATGACCTTGTAAAAAGACGCTTAGAAGAGCTTGAAGAAATAAAAAAGCTGGGTATAAATCCTTATCCCCATAGGTTCGACGTTACAGCAAACTCAAAAGATATTATCGAGGCATACGTTGATGCTGCAAACGATGAGGAAAAGGAAAAGCAAAAAGAAAACGTCGTTTCTATTGCAGGCAGAATTATGGCTGTGCGCAAAATGGGCAAAGCAACTTTTTGCCACATAAAAGACGACAAAGGCAAAATCCAGATTTACATTAAGAAAGATGAAATCGGTGATGACAAATATAATTTATTAAAGCTTCTCGATATCGGCGATATTATCGGCGTAACAGGATATGTTTTCAGAACAAAAACAGGAGAAGTTTCAATTCACGCGACAAACTTTGAGCTTCTTACAAAATCTTTACAGCCGCTTCCTGTTGTTAAAGAAGAAGTTTCCGAAACAGGTGAGAAAATTATTCACGATGCTTTTGCAGACGTTGAACTTCGCTACAGACAGCGTTATATTGATTTGATTGTCAACGAACACGTTAAAGAAACATTCATAAAAAGAACAAAGATTATTCAGTCTATAAAAAGAACTCTTGAAGAATATAATTTCTTTGAAGTTGAAACACCGACATTACAGTCAGTTTATGGAGGAGCGAACGCAAAGCCGTTCATTACGCATCATAACGCACTCGATATTCCTCTTTATTTAAGAATTTCAAACGAGCTTTATCTGAAACGGCTTATCGTTGGCGGGTTCAACCGCATCTATGAATTTGTCCGTGATTTCAGAAATGAAGGCATTGACAGAACTCATAATCCTGAGTTCACACAGGTTGAATGGTACCAGGCATACGGTGATTACAATGACAGTATGAATTTATTCGAAGAAGTTGTCGAAAAAGCTTGTCTCGCAGTTAATGAAACTACAAAGGTATCTTATCAGGGAGTTGAATTGAATTTTGCCCGTCCGTGGAAGAGAGTAAGAATGGTCGATGCCATTAAAGAAAAAACAGGACTCGATATTTTGAATATGAAAAAATCCGAAATCATCGATTACATGAATAAGAACAATATCAACTGTGACCCGAAAATTATGCACAGCAAGGGACTTGTTATTGCAAACTTATTCGAAGAAACTTGCGAAGAAGATTTGGTTCAACCGACTTTTGTTTATGACTTCCCTATGGATACAACTCCATTATGTAAACCGCTTCGCGAATATTCGATGCAGCAACTCGAAGAAATGAAAAATGATCCTGAACAGATTATTTTTGTCGAAAGATTTGAGCCTTATATATTCAAATGGGAACTTGGAAATTCCTACACAGAGCTTAACGACCCTGTGCTTCAACGAAAGCTTCTTGAAGAGCAGGTCGAGCGCGGTCGAGGAGGTGAGGAAGAAACTCATCCTCTCGATGAAGATTTTCTTAAAGCCATTGAAGTCGGTATGCCTCCGACTACCGGTGTCGGGATGGGTGTTGACCGTCTTGTTATGCTTTTGACAGATTCGCATACAATTAGAGATGTAATTTTCTTTCCTTTAATGAAACCAATTAGTAACGAATAATTAATAATTTTAAAAAATTAGTACGGCAGGCGTTCTTGTCTGTCGGGAAAAGATTAAATGAAATATTATAATAACATTCTTGAGCTTGTCGGCAATACGCCGCTTGTAAAAATCAACCATCTTGCAAAAGGAGTTAAAGCGCAGGTATTCGCAAAAATAGAATCCTTGAATCCGGGCGGAAGCGTAAAAGACAGAATAGGTCTTGCAATGATTGAAGCTGCCGAACGTGAAGGACAGCTAAAGCCCGGCGGGACAATTGTCGAAGGAACAAGCGGCAATACAGGCATAGGTGTTGCGCTTGTTGCCGCAATAAAAGGTTATAAAACAGTTTTCGTGATGACCGATAAAGCTGCTCCAGAAAAAAGAAATTATCTTCGCGCGCTTGGAGCTGAAGTTATCGTAAAACCGCTTTCGGCAAAAGCAGATTCACCCGAACATTATGTGAACACAGCACGAAGAATTCACGAAGAAACTCCAAACTCGATTTTCATTTATCAATACGCTAATCCCGAAAATCCAGGAAGCCACTACCGGACAACCGGACCTGAAATCTGGAGAGATACTGACGGAAAAATTACTCATTTCGTTTCAGGCATCGGAACAGGCGGAACAATCAGCGGCACTTCAAAATTTTTAAAAGAAAAAAATCCAAATATAAAAATTATCGGAGCTGATCCCTACGGTTCGATTTTCAAAACTTTAAAAGAGACAGGAAAAACTCCCGAAGCAGTTCCCTATCTTGTCGAAGGTATAGGTCAGGATGTTCTTCCTGCAAATGTCTGGCTTCAATATATAGATGAAGTAATTAATGTGAGTGATATAGATTCAATAAACATGGCACGCCGTATGGCAAAAGAAGAAGGAATTTTCTGCGGTGCATCATCCGGAACGATTGCATTTGCAGCATTAAATTACGCAAAGAAACTTTCGGAAAATGATATTATGGTGTTCATCGTCTGCGACACAGGGGAAAGATATTTATCGAAGTATCATTCAGATGAATGGATGCGTGAAAAAAGGATGCTCGATCCGCGATATACATCAGTTGGAACGGTTCTTCGCACACGCAAGCTTGAAGATACACCTCAGCTGGTTGTTGCTTCACCTGATGAAACGGTTTCGGACATTCTTTATTTAATGAATCAATACAATCTCTCGACATTACCGGTTCTTGAAGGAGAAAAATGTGTCGGTTCAATAAATGAAACTAATATTCTCAACAAGCTTGTCGAAGACAGAAATACTGCAAGTAAAAAAATCAGTGAAGTGATGGAAGATAAGCTTCCTATGCTTAACACAAATGATAACATCACAAAAGCAATCGAGGCATTAAAAGAAAAACCTGCAGTGCTTGTAAGTGAATACGGCAAACTCGCCGGAGTGATAACTAAATATGATGTAATAGACTTTGTTTAATTTCTCGCAAAGACGCAAAGCATAAAAACAATGAGCGAAAATGAATTGTCAAAAATAACATTGGATTGTTGTTTTAAAATTCATTCTGAATTAGGTCCTGGCTTATTGGAATCAATTTACGAAGAAATTCTATGTTATGAATTAACTCGCACTGGCTTAAATTATGAAAGACAAAAAGAAGTATCAACGATTTATCAGAATATAAATTTTGGAATCGGATTCAGAGCAGACCTTATTTTAGAGAACAAATTAATATTAGAATTAAAATCAGTTGAAGAAATTAGGAGTGTTCACAAAAAGCAATTACTAACATATTTGAAATTAACAAATCTTAAATTAGGACTTTTAATAAATTTTAATGAAGCATTGCTAAAAGACGGCATCACAAGAATTGCTAATAATTTGTAATTATAATTCTTTGCGTCTTTGCGAGGAGATATTTTAAATGAGATTCAGCACAAAACAAATACACGCAGGGCAGCATCCTGACAAAGAAACAGGTGCCGTCATGGTTCCTATTTACCAGACTTCGACTTATGCAAACGATAAGCTGGGTGAGACAAAAGGATATGATTACGGAAGAACAATTAATCCAACAAGAGCTGCGCTTGAACAAAACCTTGCTGCACTTGAAAACGGAAAACATGGATTTTGCTTTTCATCCGGTATGGCTGCGGTGCAAACCGTTATAATGATGTTTAAACCGGGCGACCACGTAATTTGCTCTGATAATGTTTACGGCGGAACAATAAGACTTTACGAACAAATCATAAAAGATTTCGGTTTGGAATTTTCTTATGTTGATACCTCAAGCTTGGACGACATTAAAAATGCAATCAAGCCAAACACAAAGCTTATATATATAGAGACGCCGACTAACCCGATGCTGAAAATTACTGACCTTACATCTGTCAGTAAAATTGCAAAAGAAAAAAATATTATTACCTGTGTTGATAATACATTTATGAGTCCTTATTTTCAAAACCCGATTGACTTCGGCATTGACGTAGTTCTTCACAGCACAACAAAATATATTAACGGTCATAGCGATGTAATCAGCGGATGTCTCGTTACAAATGACGATGACATTGCTGCAAAATTTAAGTTTCTGCAAAATTCAATCGGTTCTGTTCCTGCTCCAATGGATTGCTTTCTTATTCTTCGTGCTACTAAAACTTTATCACACAGAATGCGTGCACATAATGAAAACGCAATGGCGATCGTTGAATCTTTAAGTAAAAATAAAAAAATAGAAAAGATTTATTACCCCGGCTTAAAGACCCACCCTCAATATAAACTTGCGACAGAACAAATGCGCGGTTTTGGTGGTATAATTTCCATCGAGCTTGGCGATATAGAAACTGCTAAAAGATTCTGTAATGCCCTCAAAATTTTTCAGATTGCTGAATCGCTCGGCGGTGTCGAATCCCTCGTTTGTCATCCGGTCTCAATGACTCACGGCAGTGTGCCGGTTGAAATACGCAAAAAAATCGGCTTAACCGATGGTTTAGTGCGTTTATCGGTCGGAATTGAAGATAAAGAAGACCTTATAGAAGACATTGAAACGGCACTAAAAGCTCTGTAAATTTGTTTTATTTTTAAAGTTAAGTTATTTTGAAGAAATTTTTATTAATATTTCTTTTTTCGTTTTCCTCACTTTATGCCCAACAAAGCGAAAACTCAAGTGGAAATAAGAAAGCCGATGAATACTCTTTCATTGAGAAAATTGATATTTCTATTTTTCGCGAAATAAATAATAACAGAAGTGCTTTCCTCGACAATACCGTACCTATAGTTGACAGGTCAGTTTTACCAACAGCAATTGTCACTCCACCTTTAATGTTTTTTCTTTCACGCTCAAGCAACAGTAATTACGATGAAAATTCCGCAGTGCTGCTTGGATTATCAGAAGCATCCGCATTTGGTTTAACTACGGGATTAAAGCTTGCACTTCAGAGAAAAAGACCTTACGAATACCTTAATGATGTTTATTCTGATATTCCATCAACATTAGGCGATCCGAATTCTTTTCCTTCGGGACATACAGCTATGGCATTTTCAATGGCAACATCTCTCACTTTAAGGTATCCGGATAATCCGTTATTGATAGTCGGGGTGTTTACTTATGCTTCCACAATTGCCTTTAGCAGAATGTACCTTGGAGTTCATTTTCCATCGGACGTTTTAACGGGAATGTTAGTCGGAAGCGGAAGCGCTGCATTGATATATTCACTTCGAAAAGAAATTTTTAAAGCAAAAAATAATTTATTCGGAGAAAGCAAACAGGACTCACAGGAAAAAAGCGTTAACACTGCAGTTTTGTTTGGAGGAATAATTGCTGCCGATTTATTAAATCATTTCATTTCAAAGTCCTCAAGCAAAGTTATTCGCTCTGCTTCATTCACTACTTCGTCAAACGGATTAAGTTTCCAATATAACTTCTAATAATTTCCTTTTTCAAAAATCCATTTCTGAACTTTTTTAACTTATTTACTTGTTATAATTGTTGAATAAAAAATTAAATTCAAAATTATGCCGACAAAAAAAAAATTCAAAACGAAAATACGGAAAAGCTGCAAGCAAATATGTTGAAAGCGCAGTTCGTCGAGAAAAAAAAGGAACACTCAAAAGCGGACGTTCAGGCAAAACTGTCAAGAGCCGCAAACAGGCAATTGCAATCGGGCTTTCTGAAGCAAGAGAAAAGGGCGCAAAAGTGCCGAAAAAGAAATCAACATCAAAAAAATCTTCTTCCAAAAATACACCAAAAAAATCGTCAGGTAGAAAATCTACCCGTAAAAAATCTTCTAAGAAATAGTATGTTGATATAAATGGAATTCAGAAGTGCTTGAATGCAGTTTAAAAATGGTGTATTATTATTCTGAATCATTTTTAAATTAATACAATCATTTTTACACATGAAGAAATTTCTGTTCCTAATTTTTATTTCCCTATGCTCAACTTCGTATTCGCAATACGTAAATATTCCTGATGTAATGGGAGTATCAAACCCAAACAATTCCATTGGAGCGCCATTTGATGTTATTACAATAAGAGATACTTTACCTGTGTTTCCCGGTTTTCCAAAAATTATAACAAGCAGTTCTTTTGAAGGCGCAATTTTTTGCAATATGGATTCTGACAGCGATCTAGAAATAGTCCAGAATGTTGGTTTTACAATTCAGGCATTTAATAAAGATGCCTCAAATGTTCCGGGCTGGCCCAAAACAGTTTCTCAACCTCTTCAGGGTGCGCCGGCATACGGTGATATTGACGGAGATGGACAAAATGAAATCGTTTGCGTAACTACTCTTGGCGCAAGCTCAGGTTTTATTCATGCATATAAAACAAACGGAACTGCTGTTACAGGTTTCCCTATCAATCATGGTTACTCATCACGCACACCGGTACTTGCTGATTTAAATAATGATGGCAAGATGGAAATTATTGTCAACAAACGTCTTTCAGGTGCCGGTGAAGTCTATGTATATAGAGGAGATGCTACTATCTATACGGGCTGGCCAAAACCAATAAATCATGTTCCGGCATCAAGCTCTGCTGTCGGTGACATTACCGGTGACGGCATTCCGGAAATTATTTCTGAGTCCTACACTTCATTATACGCATGGGATAGAGACGGAAATATAATTGCAGGGTTTCCTTTTATACTTCCGGGAGATTATAAAAATTCGTATTCATCTCCTGTGCTTGCTGATGTTAACGGAGATAATTTTAGAGAAATTATTTTCGGCTCACAATCGCAATCCGGTCCGGGATGTGTTCATATACTTAAAAAAGATGGAACAGTTCAAACCGGCTGGCCAAAATTCACCGATAACTGGGTTTACACTCCTCCTGCTGTCGGCTTAATAAACGGCGACAACATTCTTGATATCGCTGTCGGTGACCAGGTATTAAGCGGAACACCGATTGATAAATTATATTGCTGGGATGCAAACGGAAATTCTCTTGCAGGATTTCCTGTGAGCAACCTTAATGCAATTAATACTCAGCCAATCCTGGCTGACATTGATGGTGACAACAATATAGAAATCATTGTTGATGATAATACAATCGATGGTAATACAGGACAATATCTCGCATATAATCATGACGGCACACCCGTGACAGGATGGCCTATTACATTAACAGGTACAACATTTTTTAATGTGCCCTGTGCAACCGACATTAACCGTGACGGACTTCTGGATATTATTGGGGCAGGAACAGTGGGAGGTCCAAATGGAACCACATATGTTTACTTATGGAATACAACCAAAGCTTACAATACATCGAAAATCATTCTTCCTGTTTTTCAATACAATATTCAGCATACGGGAGTATATAATACTCCGACATTAGTAAATATTAAAAACGAACCGTCATTTGTTTCCGATTATAAACTTCATCAAAATTATCCTAACCCATTCAATCCTTCGACAGAAATAAAATTTGAAATCCCTAAAACAGGATTTGTTTCGCTGAAAGTCTTTGATATGTCCGGAAGAATAATTGCTGATTTAGTTAATCAAAACTTAAATCAAGGAAGCTATAATGTTACTTTGAATGCAGAGAATCTTTCAAGCGGAGTTTATTTTTATAAGCTCATTACAACCGATTTTTCCCAGACGAAAAAAATGATTTTGCTGAAATAAGTTTATCGTAATGTCGGATAACGACCTGATAAAAATTTTAAAAACTTTCACAACCGGGGAAACCAAAGAATTTAAAAAATTCATTGCTTCCCCGTACTTTAATAACCGCACAGCAGTTATAAAATATTACGACTTTCTCCTCCGGTACCATCCTGATTTCCCAAAAGAAAAAATCAAAAATGAAAATGCCTTTAAGTTTTTGTATCCACGCAAGAAGTTCAAAGATTCCGTTATAAGACGTTTGTCTTCCTTTTTAAATGAACTTTCGGAAAAGTTTGTATTATATAAAGCATTTGAAAATAATACCCATTATTACAATAAATTTTTTACGACTGAATTATTAAACAGAAGATTAAATTCACTGTTTGAAAAAAAGGTTGCAAAAATCGATAAAGAATATGAAACTTTTTCAGACGGCATAGACACTTTTTTTCTGATGAAGTATCACTATACGCAGGATAAAATGAGCAATCACATGATGAATCATGATGACCATCTTCTTCCTGAACTTGCAATAGAAAGAATTAATAATTCAAAGCTTAATGACCTTATTTTGACATTACTTAACCTGCGAACGCTTTATGTAAATGAAAAAAATTTTAAGATTGATTATTCAAATGCGCTTTTTACCAAGTTAGTGGACCTGAATGCAATAGAAAAATTTATTCTGTACCTTGAAGAAATTAAACATAAATATTACCCAATAATTGCGATTCATTTTTATGAGGTTATGGCTTTCAAACATCCAAAAAATGAGATTTATTATAAAAAATTCCGCGAGCTTATTAGTAAAACTGCAGGTAAGTTTTCCCAAATCGAAAGACTGAATTTTTATACGATGCTTGAAGGAGTGTGCATGCTGAAAGTAGAGTCGGGAAATTTGAATTATCTTGATGAATTATTTTCAGCGTATAAGGAAATGCTTAATAAAAAACTTTATTCATTTACAAAAGACGGCTCATTCGTTCTTAAAATTTTTAGAAACATTTTAATTTTATCTGCTTATTTAGGGGAAATAAAGTGGCTCGAAAGCTTTTTAAAAAAATATTCATCTAAGCTTCCTGCCGGTGCAAAAGAAAGTATGCATAACTTAAGCAAAGCCGTTGTGGCTTTCGAAAAAAAAGAATTTGAGAAGTCACTTGAACTGCTTTCCAAAATTGATTACGAAATGTTTTATTTCAAAATCGATTTAAAAAATTTACAGCTGAAATTGTTTTATGAACTCGGATATTTCGAACAGGCATTATCCTTAATAGATACTTACAGGCATTTTTTAAAAAACGACCGGGTCTTATCCGAACGGTCGCGCGAAAAAATTAAAAAATTTCTTGAACTTGCAAAAACACTTGTTTCAGCAAAAATGAAAAACGATAAATTCAAATTTCACAAGCTCAGAAAATCTCTCGATTCTTTCAATGATGTTTTCAACAAAAAATGGCTGTATGAAAAAGTTTCTGCTTTTTAATTCACGTCGAAACCTAAAAGAAAAATGCTCTGCGCCGCTCCCTGTCCCGTTACATTGACGGATTCAAACTTAAAAATATTTCCAAGATAATTCCCAAGCAGAACCGCCTTTCCCGGTTGCTGAAGTGCTATCCCTACTCCGTCGCTTCCCATGCCTGTTGCATAAACTCCTGAAAGAGGAATACCTCCTGAATTCATTTTTACAAAGAAGAAATTGTTAAAACCTGTGTTAATTTTTACTGCACCAAAATCATATATTCCCGATGTATTTCCCGTAAGAAACACATTATCATTTTGTGCAACTTTTATCGAAGTCAATCTATCCGCTCCTTTATTTCCAAATGTATTAAACCAAAGATTATTTCCAAGTGAATCATATTTTGTTATCCAAATATCTTCATTATATGAATTAGGCACTTCAAAAGAATTTATAACATTGGTGCCGTTAAGAATTGCTCCTGGGAAATATCCGCCTGCAATTATGTTGCCCGAATAATCCGTATCCATAGCAGTAATTTTACCGTCCGAACTGTTGTTCACATTTTTGTTGGCGTGTTCTTTTATCCAGTAACGATTTCCCTCACTGTCATATTTAACTATGTATATGCTCTTCCTTCTATTATTATTATCAAAATCATAACTTGTTATAACCGTATCGGTAAATCTTACATGTCCTAAAAACCATCCTCCGGCATAAATATATTTTGATTTTGAGACAGAGATCGTATTTCCGAATTGCAGACTGTTCTGACCTCCCCGTCCTTTACCGCCGATTTGTTTAAGCCATTTTACTTCACCTCCCTCATCAAGCTTTACAATAAAAGCATCCCCGTTAATTTCACTGAACGCTTTGTATTCATAACCTCCGAACGTTGCAACCTTTCCGAAATGTCCCGTTAAATAAATATTCCCGTCAGGGTCAACCGACATATCACCTACCTCGTCACTCTGCTTCCCTCCATAACTTTTCAGCCATAAAATTTTTCCGTCCTTATCAAGCTTCAATAAAAAAATATCAGGAGATCCTTTTGACGCTGACGAAATTTTCTTATCCCCGAATACAATATCGCCTTTATACTCCCCGGTTACATAAACATTTCCGTTTTTATCCACACCGATTTTCTTTCCTTGTTCTTTATCTGCTCCGCCTCCTGATATCGCCCATTCAATATTTCCCGTTGAATTCATCTTTGCAACAAATACATCTTCCGAAGCGTATTCCATGCCGGCATTTGTGAGTGATACATTCTCAAAATTTAGCTTTCCGCTCGTAAATCCCCCTGTAAAGTATACATTCCCGTTATTATCACTTGTAATTGAATAAGCCGTTTCAACAACTTTCCCTGTAAACACTTTGCCCCATTCAAATGTCTGAGCATTTAATGTAGCATAACTTAAAACGAAAATAATTATTAATAATTTTTTCATTCTTAAAATTTTATTTAATTAAAATCATTTTTTTAGTTTCAGAAAAATCATTTACATTCAACTGATAATAATAAATTCCGCTTGATAAGTTTGAACCGTCAAAGGTAATTTTATATTTTCCTGCAGTTAAATTTTGATTAACCAAATGAGCAACTTCATTTCCTTTTATATCAAATATTTTGAGCGATGCAAAACCCGAATTTGCAATCAAAAATTCAAGATTTGTAACAGGGTTAAACGGATTAGGATAATTCTGAGATAGTGAATAACGCTCAGGAATTATGGATGAAATATTTTTAATTCCGGTAGTTTTATCATATTTAATTGTTGTGTAATCAACATTCAGTCCTGCATTATTGCTGTTGCCTGCAACATAAATGAAGCCTGCGCTGTCTCTTGCAATGCGCCATGCAGCATCACTGTTATTACCCGGACCATTATATCTATGCGACCATTGCTGTGTACCCGAGGGATTATATTTGATTGTTACAAAGTCACCCGTTCCGGTAATAACCGCACTGAAACCGGTTACATAGACATTCCCAACATTATCAAGCGCAACATCCGTGGCTTCATCATAACCGTTAGGCGGAGCAAAATTATATCTTGCTACCCATTGTTCTGCCCCTGAAATATCATACTTCACTGTTGTAAAATCGTACCCTGTAAGCGAGGCAACACTCACTCCAACCACATAAACATTTCCCAAAATATCAATTGCAAGAGAGTTAGCTTCGTCAAGATTATTTCCCGGACCATTGTATCTTTTTACCCAAAGCGAATCACCTGCCGCATTGCTGTATTTTATTGTAAGAAAATCAGCGCTTTCAGGAGCTGATGTATTTCTGCTTAAGCCTGTTACATAAACATTTCCCGAATTATCAAGAAGCATTTTTTTCGGTTCATCATAATTATTACCCGGACCGTTATAACGCTTTACCCAGACGGAATCACCCGCTAAATTATATTTGATTGTAACATAGTCCGCGCTTATTGATGAATTAAAAGTATTCATGCTCATTCCCGTAACAAATAAACTGCCACCGTAATAGCATATTGAATAAGCATTGTCGGTAAAATTCCCGATGCCATTGTATCTTGAAACCCATTGAAGAATTCCCGATGAATTATAGCGTACCGTAGCATAATCTGCGCCAGAGGTTATACCTATGCTTCTGCCCGTAACATAAACATTATAAAATTCATCTACTGCAAGCGAATATGCATTGTCATCCTGATTTCCCGGACCGTTATATCTTTGAAGCCATACAACATCACCGTTTGAATTATATTTTATTGTAGCATAATCCGTATTTAAGCTGACATCAACGCTTCTGCCGGTTACATATACATTGCCCTGATTATCAAGTGTAATGTCATTAGCTTCATCAATGCTGTTGCCGGGACCATTATATCTTTTTGCCCAGAGGGTATCTCCGTTTGTGTTATATTTAATGGTGAGATAATCATAATTGCTGGAACCACCCTGCGACCTGCCGGTTACATATACATTGCCGGAATTGTCCACAGTCATTGAGCTTATTTCATCAATGCCGTTCGATGTTCCGTTATATCTCGAAATCCAAAGAGGATTGTCACTTGCATTTGCGAGATTTACAAAAAAGACCAATAAAAATATTATTTGTAAAACAGATTTCATTTCAGATTCTCCATTAATTAGTTAAATACTCCATTAAATTAATTTAAAAAATCCGAAATGAGCGAAGAAATTTTTTTGAAATTGTGACACGAAATAAAAAACCCCGCAGTTGCGGGGTTCTTATTATAAACTTTACAAATGTTAGAAACTTCAAAACTCTTTTACTAACATTCCCGACAAGTCGGGATTTCCGCTAAATAACAAAGTTATTTTAGCAACAACATTTTTTTAGTTTCTACAAAGTCATTAACACTAAGCTGATAGTAGTAAACGCCACTTGCAAAGTTCACAGCATTAAAATCAATTTTATATTCACCGGGCTGCATATTTTGATTGACTAAATCTGCGACTTCTCTTCCGGTCGCATCAAACACTCTTAGCTTTACAAATCCGGGATGAGATATTTTAAATTCAAGATTTGTTGAAGGGTTAAATGGGTTTGGGTAGTTTTGCGATAAACCATATCGTTCAGGGATATTACTTGAAATATTTTGAATTCCCATTCCCGGATTATATCTTCTTACGAGAATGTAATAAAAAACATCTGACTTACAGGTACCGTCATCGTAATATCCCGCAAAACCGCGGTACTGCTGGAAGTAATTATATGCGCCAATAGGATTTGCAATTGCCTGAACGGGCATGTTATATGTCATCACGGAAACAGTTCCCGTATTTACAACGCTGAACGGAGCGGTAAAGAGAGTTAAATCCTGAAACAATGTAGATGGAACATTATTTGTGTAAACTTTATTCCATACTTCATTTGCAAACGTTCCGTCCCACATAACATTTATAAACGGATTCTTAGGAAGCATATGAACGCCGTATATAAATCGAGGCACCTTTCCATACGTATTATTTATTACAAGCCCATGCCATAAATTCCCGACAACTATATGGTGCTGTGTGTATGCACCATAATTTGGATTTGTTTGCTGAAGCGCTCTGTAATATTTTTTAAACGCTCTCATTTCAGCCGCAAGCATAAGTTTGCCAGTGTTTTTCAGATTTTCATTTCCAAGCGCAAGTCCCAGCATATACATTCCATAATATGCATTTGCAGCTTCGCTGACGCTTTCCTGGTCTCTTCCTGCGCCTGCTGCCTGCAAACCGTTCATCATGCTATTGCCGTCATACCAGTCTTTATGACGATGCTCCGTGAAATACGGGTCAGTTGCAGACGGGTTGCCTATGTCACGGCATAAATCTATAATCCTGTTTGCATACTGGTTGCCGTTTGCAGTAAACAGCTCAGGTTTTTTCTTTGCAACAACTGCCGCCGCATAAATGATATAACCATAATGAAATGCGTGGTCGTTATATCTTGCATTTCCAAAATCAAAATTATATACATTAGGGTCGGGATTATCTTCACCAAGCCATCCGAGATATGAAATTATTCCGTCATAAGTATGGTCCCAGATAAGTTTGTTGTTTTGTCCCCCTGACCAGCTTGGAGGAGGAGGATTCCATAACAAATTATTTCCGCTTATATAAGTAGAAATAAATTTGAATAATGTATCTCTGGCAAGCGATGCAAGATTTGAAAGAGTATCTTTTCTGAAATTAGTCGGATCAACTGCATTATATCTATCCACAAGCTCATCAGCTATTACAATTACTCTTGCCATCCGCGTAACATTTTTGCCGAAACCATACGGACTTGTCGTCGGCTGGTTTGTTCCGTTTGGTATCTGATATTTTGCCCCTATCGTAGTATCAAAGTCTGCTTTCACTACTGAGTATAATGAATCGTACCATTTCTCGGTTGTATTAGGAACGTTTGACAAATTACTTGTCCAGCTCCATGAATAATTTGGAATTAAATTCTCATACATATTCCAGGTTTTGCCGTAAACTTCTTTCATCGTTCCGCGCAATGTCTGATAGTTCATTGTCTGAGTCATCTGGTTCGATAAAATATCCTGCTGGTGCGGAATTGCCATCATCAAAAGAGAGTCGCTTGAGCTGTTAGTTGTAAAATTAAATCGCATGTTGAAAGCAGTTGTATCTCCTGCAACCTGAGCCCAAACGCTTCCGCCAAGCGGAACATAGTTCGCATATTTGTCAAGTAATTGAATGCGGGAAGTAGAATCAGATGCAGTCGGGTCTAAATTTTTTGTCGTTATATAAGCCATTCTTAAATAACCTGAAAACGGATTCGGCGAGCTTGCAGAGTTGGGACTAAAATTCATCGTTACGGGTGAAGTTGCGTATAAAACAAGAATGAGATTATTTCCTGCGCCTTGACCTGCAAATTCAATTACAAATTTAGTTGCATTACTGATTGTAACCGGAGGAGTTGATGGAATTGTTTGTCCGTTCACACTTATCATCGCACTTCCGGGTGTTGAAATAAGTGGACGAAGATTATTATACTGCATTGTAAAATAAGGCATTCCTCTTACTATCGGTGCCTGCATAAAGTTTGAACCCGCTCCCCGCCATTTGACCGTTACAGATAAATCGTCGAACTTTGAAACAAACGGGAGCCCTACACTTGCACTATCCATTGTTCCGAAAAAATAAAATGCATCGGGAAGCCACGTTATCTGATTTGTTGTATCGGAAGGAGTCCAGCTGTATTGAGTAAACTGAAAGTTTGTAGTTGTATATCCCCATCCTAAAAGCTTTGGATTTGTAGCCGGAGGAGTTGTATATGCAAATCTTATTACATAAGGAAACGGATATATTCTTTCCGCCCCAACATCCATTCTTGACGGATTATAATTAAAGCTTGGGAACGTTCCTTCTTTAATAATTAAATTCTGGAACCATTTATTTGTTGGAATTGGACCCGGCATTGAATCCATCATAAAAGTTGTAGGGACTTTGTTTTGAACTGCACTTCCCTGCTTATATAAATATGGAACACTTGTCGAAAAAGGATTCTGCCCGTATGTCCATTGAGCATTGATTTCCGTCGTGCATAAAACTAATGAAAGAAGGAATAAACTTAAGATGAGTCTTTTCATACTGTGGGTTTTATTAATGCAAATTTACTTAATTAAAATTTTAAATAAAATTATATTTCGATAATAATTCATAGTTAAGTTAATGTTAAACATAAATTAATGCCTATGAATTAGCCTATATTAAAGTTAAACTAATAAAGAATATTTACGCTTTGGTGATATAGCTGGCATCTATTAATAACTGCTCACTTATTACCCCACCAACATATTACCATTTTATTTATTCATATTTACAAATTTATAATTATATCTATGTTCAAATTAAGATTTTCAGCAGATAAGAAAACACTTATCTATATTTTTATCACCACAGCTTTATTCATACTCCAATGGGCTGTTATTGGATTCAATGTCTTCACATACATCATTTATTTATTCTTATCTGTTGCTGTAGCAGTTATAATCCATAATCATAACCATCTTCCGATCTGGAAAAATAAATTAATGAATACTTTAACGGATTGGTGGCTGACTGTATTTTACGGATTCCCCATATTCGCGTGGATTCCGACACACAACAAAAATCATCACAGATTAAATAATCGTGAAGGTGATTATACAATTACATATAGATTCAGCGAAAAAAACAACCTTGTAACCTTATTGACTTACCCCTCTATCAGCGGGTTTTATCAACAGAAAGCAATTAAGCTTTACCTTAGAGAACAATATCAAAAGGATAGAACAAGATTTTGGCTGTGCATATCTCAATATGCAATACTTGCAATATGGCTCGCTGCTGCATTTATTCTTGATTGGAAAAAAGCTCTGCTTTATGTTTTCATTCCTCAGCAGGTATCGCTTTTCAGTGTTCTGATTTTTAATTATGTTCAGCACGTTCATGCAAATGAAGAGTCTGAATATAACCATTCACGAAATTTTACAGGTTTACTTAATTTCTTTCTTTTTAATAATGGCTATCACACGATACATCATGATAAAGCAGGTCTTCATTGGAGTGTGGTTCCTCAAGAGCATAAAAAAATCGCTCACCTTATTGACCCTTCTTTACAAGAAAGAAGTTTTTGGTGGTATATTTTCAGGTCTTATTTTTTAGGATTATTCATCAAAAAATATAGAACAAATTCAATGAGGTTGGAAAGATTGGAGAGTACTTCTATTCAGCATTCTTCAATAGACGTTCAACCGGGATAAGATTTAAATAAAAATGCCTGTTCTGATTAACCGGAACAGGCATTTTATTTGTAATAAGAACTTTATTTCATTTCAACAATTTCAGCTTTCAGCGGTGATACCGCAGTAAGCAACTCACCTTTCTCTTTTTCAGGAACACTGAATTTATCAAATGATGCAACAAGATGAACAACTGATGCATCCCAATCCTTTTCTGTTATACCCAGTCCTTTATGAGACTCTTTCATACTCCTTCCTGTATAATAACATGGACCTCCGGTTGCATTGCAAAGAAAATCAACTACTTTTTGTCTCAGCTTCATTTGTGAATCAGTACTTTGTCCGCCGAAAAATTTTCCAAGTTCTTTATCCGTAGCAAGACGAACTATGAAATCATCAACAACGGCACAAATTGCATCATAACCACCTACCCTTTTATACAAAGATTCCTCGGTTTTGGAACCTGTAGTCATCATTTGAGTTTCTGATGAACTTTCGGTCATTGTGGTTTGTGAAAATGCAGAACTGCACGCAACAAGAAACAAAATTCCTATAAATAATTTCTTCATTATTTTTATTCTCCTTTGTTTTTTTTGAGATATTTAAAATACGGAGAATAAATGTTTACGGATTTGTAAAATAAAAAAAGGTTCTTCCCTTTTCAGGAAAGAACCTTTCAATAAAAAAACAAATGAGAAATGAATTATGTTTTTAAGGTTACTTCATCAACATCATTTTCTTTGTGCTTGTAAAGCTTCCTGCAGTTAATGTATAGAAATAAACACCGCTTGAAAGATTTGTCGCATCAAAAGTTATTTCTTTAATTCCCGCAGTTACAAAATCATTATTTAATAATGTTGCAACTTCCTTTCCGAGAACGTTATAAACCTTCAATGTTACATTAGCATTCTTTGATAAATCAAATCTGATGTTTGTTGTCGGGTTAAACGGATTCGGATAGTTTTGTTTAAGGTCAAACTTTGATGGAACAACTGTTCCTATAGGATTTATTTCTATGCCTGTTGTCGGGTTGAATGTTCTATAAACAGTATAGACTCTATAAGTCGGAACAACGTCCGTAAAGCTTTGGCTTCCGGGACCTCTTGTTGATTGGAATTTCATATGGAACTTATTGGAAGAATTTCCTGTCGGTGATAAAATAGGATACAACTCATCCCAGTCAGGAGTTTGTGTTCTGTTTTCCGGTGTTGACCATGTTGCTCCGTTATTTGTTGAATATGATGTATAAATATCATTCATTGTAAATCCATCGAGTGAATCACCCGGCTGGAATGCAGAGAATGCAACAACAATCATATTTCCGTCCTGCGAATATGCAATGGATGGATGAGATACTGGTGTAACACCAACCTGCAATGCCTGCCTGTTAAAGAATAAAGCTGTGTCGGCAATCTGAGGCATATTGTTTTTGCCTGCAACAATTGTAGGAACTCCGCCGTTTACTGTCGGATTCCAATACATAATTTTACATCCGCCGTTGCGTGCTGTATTTAAGCCGCCGCCGGTTGGAAGTGCCGGAGCTAACGTGCTCCATACAGCTGCATACTCCTGAGTATTCGGTTTAAACGCAGCATCCATTCCAAACCAAGGTCCTGCTGTGTCGCCGCCCATAATGCTGTTTGTAGTCAATGACTGCTGCAATGTAATTGGTGCACCCCATGATGTTCCACTGTTGGTTGAAACTTTAGCGGTCATTTTGTCCAAACTATCAGTAGGCGCGTTTGGTGTCGGACACCAGTACATTACAAACTGTGTTTGCCCGTCATGACTTGCAACAAATCTGTATCGAACGTTCAATTCAATTGTTCCGTCACCATGAACTGCAATTTGTGTCGGATTTTCAAAAGTATTTGTTGCAAAATTATATCTTGCATATTTTAAAGTATCGGGGTCAGTCGCAGCGCCTGTTCCTGATGGTTTTGAATAAACACCCGAAACTAAATCCCCGCTTTGATAATATCCGAAATAATCTCTACCATCCCATGGCGCAAACGACGTAGAGAAAGAACCTAATCCGAGAAATGCTTCGGCAAATGCACCACCTCTTGAATTTCCACCATTATATCTTCTTCCTAATAAAGAGATATTTCTACCGCCGTTTTGTATGTAAGTGGCAATATCAGGATAACCGCTTCTGTTTGGAAGTGTTGTAGCATTAAGCGGTAGTGTCCAGGTAGTTCCGCCATCATAGCTTACTAAATAATACATAACACGGGTTGTGGCACCTCTGGGGTCAATAGAATCCACTGCCGGATATGCAACTATAATGGTATCCCCAAATGCATAGATTGAATTCAGGCTTGCACCGTTTGTTTGATAGTCCCAGAAATTATCTGCGCCAGGTATTGCTCCCGGATAAGTCTCACGTAAAAGACCATTACCGTAAACAATAACTGAAGAATTCATCTGTTGACCATCGTCTCTTATATCACTCACCTGCCATGCTTTTCTGTCATTAGCTACCGCAGGAACAGTAAATAAGATTGCTAATAAAAATGTAAGCAATTGTTTCATTTTCGTTCTCCTTAGAGTTTATGTTTTTAATTGAAATTATTTTATAATTGAGGGTATATAAAATATAAATAAGATTAAATATGTTAATAATTTTCTACGAACAAAACATAAAAATGATACAAATAAAAGATAAAAAACTCGACTTATTCATATATTGCTAAATAACCGTAATTACCGCGGTCCAGTGATGTTTATTTCCCCTGTATTTATGCCTTTGTTATATAAAACCGAAATCTTTGTATTACCGCCGGGTTGATAATCCGAATAAAGCGCTACTTCCATATTCTTTCTCAAAGTATCTTTTGTTAAATCAAAATTTCGAGGAAAAATGGTGCATATTTTATTTCCGTTGCCTACTAAAATGCTGTCAAAAATATTTCTATTTTCACCTGTCCCTGTCTTATAATTGCAAGGAACATCATTTTGTATCCTTAATTCTTTTATATATAGATTCCTAACGGTATCAAAACCGTTTAAATTTATATTATAATTCCAAACCCATCCTCCGTTCACTTTATAAACATCGGGCGAAACATAAATAGAACCTGTTTTGCTTACAGAATCAGGTAATTTGTATATCCCTCTGGGAGGCAAAATCGTGAGTATTAAAGTATCCGTAACTCTATGTGAATTTCTTAATCCGAAAATAATAGTATCTTTCTTCTGAAATGTTACTTTTTCAGGATAATACTTAAAATAGCCAATTCCGTTATTTTTAACAGATACTATTTTTGGGGTTATCGTTCCTAATTTTGAGGTGTCAACTATAATTTCATATTCACCGTCCTCGTAATTGGTTGAGTAAGGTGATATGTTAATTGTTGCAATAAGGTCGGAATAAATGTAAGTTGTCTGAGCAGTTGCTTCTACTTTGACATTATCATCGTGAATACAGGAACTAAAAAAAAATCCAGATAATGTCAAAAATATTACCGGAATTAAAATCCTCATCTGAGCAATTAGGATAAATTTTGTGATTAAATCCAGTAATTATAAGTTTTCGTAATTACAATAGTAAGTGAAAAAGTAAGTGAAATTTTCAGAAACATTAACCATTTTATAAATGTTAAATAAGATATGAAAACATTATTTTTAATATTATTTATTGCACTGGTCAATTTTAATTCTTACGGATGCTCAAAAAAAGCTTCATTTTATAAAGAACCGGGAACTCAAAATTTTTCAACTATTAAAACCGAAACTATGAACACAAAAGACGTAATATCAGATTCAACCAAATATAATAAATTAACGCCTGAAGAAGAAAGAGTGATTTTACACAAAGGCACGGAAATGCCCTTCACCGGCGAATACACAGATAACAAATCTGCAGGAACATATATTTGCAAAAGATGTAACGCTCCTTTGTATGAATCAAAAGATAAATTCGATTCTCACTGCGGATGGCCAAGCTTTGATGATGAGATTCAGGGAGCTGTAAAAAGAGTTCCGGACAAAGACGGAATGAGAACGGAAATAATCTGCAACAACTGCGGAGCGCACCTCGGACACTTTTTTATTGGAGAAGGTTTTACGGATAAAAACACAAGACATTGCGTTAATTCTATTTCAATGAAGTTTGTTCCGGCATCGGAAACGTCATCAGATACAAAAAACAGTGCCGCTACACAAGACGGATACCAAACTGCAATCTTTGCATCGGGATGTTTCTGGGGAACTGAATATTATATGCAAAGAGCAAAAGGTGTTATTTCGACTGAAGTCGGATATATCGGCGGATGGAAGGAAAATCCGACCTATAAAGAAGTATGCTCAGGAAATACAGGTCATGCGGAAGCAGTTAAGATTACTTACGACCCTAAGCTTATTAGTTATGAAGACCTTGCAAAATTATTTTTTGAAACACATGACCCGACTCAGGTGAACAGACAGGGACCCGATATCGGCGAGCAATACAGAACCGAAGTATTTTATAATGATGATACACAAAAGGAAACTGCTGAAAAACTTATAAAACAGTTACAGGATAAGGGCTACAACGTTGCCACAAAAGTAACCAAAGCCGGCACATTCTGGTCTGCTGAAAAATATCATCAAGATTACTATAACAACACAGGCGGCACACCATACTGCCACGTCTATAAAAAGAAATTCGATTAAGACTTAAACACATAACCTGAAGTCATTCCCGCGTAAGCGGGAACCCTCTTCGGGTAAATTCCTTCCACCACTTTTTAAAATTCCGATTGAATACTAATTCTAAAATAATTAAGCTTATCTAACCCTCACAACAAAAACCTATTAATCACCGTAAGAATTATGAAAATCCGTGTTATTTAGCTAAAAATTGGTTTGAAATTCTTTGGTGTAATCGCTATTTTAAAGGTTTATTTGCGGGGCTATAGCTCAGTTGGTAGAGCGTCTGAATGGCATTCAGAAGGTCAGCGGTTCGACCCCGCTTAGCTCCACGAAATCGAATATTTCGATAAAAAAGGTTAGCTAAAAGCTAACCTTTTTTGTTTGTAAAATAAAAAAAAGCACCCCGCCGCACACTCGGGATGCTTTTCGTATTGAGAAGAATCAACCGGAAACTAAACCGGAAGAGTCAGCTCACAATCATTAAAATTATTTCACAAGAACCATTTTCTTGGTAGCAACAAAATCATTTTTTACCTGCAGAGAATAAAAATATACTCCCGACGCCAGATTACTTGCATCAAAGTTATACTCTATAATACCTGCGTTCATCTTTTCATTGTTAAATATATTTGCAACTTCTCTGCCTGCTATGTCATAAATTCTTAAAGAAACTACTCCTTCTCTGGGTAAGCCAAACCTAATTGTAGTAGCCGGATTAAATGGATTTGGATAATTCTGGTTAAGGAAATACTTATCAGGAATATTATTGCTGAAGTTCCCTTCAATGCCAGTTAAAGTTTCCTGATATTGCCATACTGCTGCATTAGTTGCGCATACAAAAGCTCTGTTTGTTGCTGTCATATATACCTGATAAAGAGTTGTTCCTGATGTGTTATCAAACTCCCATGTATCTCCACCGTCACGTGTTCTGAATATTCTTCCGCTTGAGCCGGTTACCATTCCGTTGTATGCATCTCTGAAAAAGACCGAGTAACCTATAGTGTTAAAAGGAACGTTTACTGAATCCCAATTTGCTCCGCCGTCAGTTGTTCTTCTAACGTGACCGCCGGCTGCTGAAATCCAACCGGTGTTTGCATTAATCATGTAAATACTGTAAAGCGTTCCGCTGTAATTTGACGTTTGAGCAACGAAGTTATCTCCTCCGTTTGTAGTTTTGTAAACTTTACCGCTTGCACCTACTATCCAGCCCGTACTTGCATTAACAAAATTAGCGCCATTAATTACGCTTGTTCCCATTTCAGTTGTAAGCGTATTCCATGCGCCGCCGCCGTTAATAGTTTTATAACCTTGTCCTGAAGCACCGAATACATATCCTGTATTTGCATCGAAGAATATTATTTTATTCAGTTCGGTTGTGGTAGGGTTAACTGCAGTCGGCGTCCACGCAGCTCCGCCATTTGTTGTTTTTGAAACAACCCCTTCATCTCCCGCTACAAATCCCGTTGTAGCATTTATCATACTTATGCTGTTTAAATCCTGGTCATCGCTTGCGGAATAATTTCCGATTGCCCAGTTTTGTCCCCCGTTAGTAGAATACATTACCTGATCATAAACACTTCCAGCGATGCCAGGAGAGCCGACCGCTATTACTCTTCCCGTGGTGCTTTCAGCCCATATATCATAAAAAATTCCGGCTTTAATCCAATTAGTCTTTGCTACTCTATTGGATGCACTATAACGCGTGTTAATAAGTCCGTAACCACCCGAAACAGTTATTGTATCCCCTGAAGGGCTTACATCACCGGAATAAAATGTCGTTGTCCACGGTTGCGAGTTATTCAAAACCTGTAAAGTATCAAATGCATCTTGTCCTACAGTAGATTTATATACATTGGAACTATTTCCGATGATATAAACATTTGCAGAAGAACCCGCACGATTTTCACCAAGTTTAACTTCATCTAAACGGATACCTGTTCCGTCAAAGTTTGAATGTCTAAAACCAACATAGACATTTTGTCCTGCAAATGAATTTAAGCTGATTGCGAATCTCTGATAGGCACCAAGTCTTGGGGGGTATGTACTTCCTGATGTATCAACATCATTAACACCAATTCTTAGAAGAGATGTCATTGCCGTTGTATCGGTTGATATTCCTGCATAAACCTGAAGTGAATCCCAGTCAAACGATGCGCCGGTATAGCTTCTTCTCACCCAGAATGAAAGAGAATCACCTGAATATACAGTGTTAGAATTGGTTATTAACCAGTCAATTCCTCCTGTCCCTTGAAAATTACTCCATGCATCTGCTGTTCCGGCAAAAGGTGAAGTTGTTGAACGCACCCACTGGACTGTTCCGAGCAAACTTTCTCTTGTCCAGCCGGTTGGAGGAAAGGTCACAGATTCAAAGCCTTCATTCAATGTTGCCGGAGGAAGAGCAGTATTCACAAAATCAATATCATAAAACGTTGAGCTTGCAACTCCTGTGTTTGTGCTTGTCCAGTTATCCCCGAAATTAGTTGTATATCTTATTGCCGAACTGCTTCCGCAAACATATCCCGTATTGTTATCTAAAAACTCAACACAATAAAGAGTAGCGCTTGTGCCTGTGCTGATTTGTGTCCAGTTTGCTCCCCCGTTTGTTGTCTTTCTTATATTGCCTGTCGTTGTGGTAACAATAACGTTGTTAACATCTTTTGCATAAATGCTGTAATAAGTACCTGTAGGTATTGTTCCCATTTGCAACCATGTTGCACCTCCGTCTGTTGTTACAGCTGCTCTGCCGGAGGTCGTTCCTGATACAAATCCTGTATTAGGATTAATAAAATCTATGTCGTACCATGTAACCGCTGAACTTACCGCCGTAACGGAATCCCATGTATTACCCCCGTTTGTTGTTTTGATTACTAACCCCGAACCTCCGCAGACATATCCTGTGTTTTGATTAAAAAAATAGGCATCATAACATGTGTTGTTTGTGCCTGTTTCTGTTATACCGTTAACAAGTGTTTTTACCTCCCAGGTGGTGCCTCCATTTGTAGATTTCATGAAGGTTCCGCCAAAGCCGATGGCATACCAATTGTTAGCGTTCCACATCTTAATCCACCTCAATTCATTCCCTTGCGGAAACGGATGAAGCCATTTATACTGCGTCCCTAATTGCGCCCAAGCCGAAGCCGCCATCAGGGAAACTGAAAAAAAGAATAAAAAAGTAAGAGAATACTTTCTCATAATTCTATCTCCTGATTTAGTTAAATAAATAAAAATCCGAAAAATGCGGATTTTTCTGCTTAACTCACATTGTTGTAGTTAAAGGATGTGTTTTGCGAGCTTTTGTGTGCGGTTTTTACGACTAAGAACTGTTTTATTATTATATTGATTATTATTTATTTATTCAATTCTAAAATACTTTTTTTTCTTTTTAATACTTTTTTTTCTTTTTATTGTGCAAAGGTCGTTTTATATATACAATATTTTTTTAAAATCTTATCTTACATTATTCAACTAATATATGCTAAAATTCAACACTAATAATTTTATAATAAGAAAATACTTTATATTACTGTTCAGCTTTATTATTATTTTTTCATTTATCGGCAAAACACAAGCTCAATCAGAAATTTCTCCTCAGGGAAAAATACAAGGACTGATTGACAGTCTGGCAAATTATTACAGAGTTTCAAAAAATATTCCCAACGGCGGATTTTATTTATATATAATGGCTCCGAATGGTAATTTTATGTTTTCAGGCGGTGTTAACCCTGCCGCAACACAATATTCAAATTTGAGAGTTGCAAGCATAACAAAAACTTTTACTGCAGCCGCAATTATGAAACTTCATGACGAGGGAAAATTGAATATTAATGATGAGATTACGGATAATTTTCCGAACACAAATACTCCTTATGTTCCTGAAGATGAGAATTATAATATCCCTTTCAAAAATGAAATCACAATTAAAATGCTTCTCGAGCACCGAGCAGGCGTTTTCGATGTGACAAATGATGCGATACCCGATACAATCAAACAACCCTATGCAGGAAAAAGGTATCTTGAATATGTCAGAGAGATGCCGAATAATGATACGCATACATTTACATTTGATGAGTTAGTAGGCGTTGTGGCTAAAACCCAGCTTTATTATTTTACACCTCAACAGGATTCGTTTCATTACTCAAACACGGGTTATAACATTCTCGGCAAAATAATTGAGCGCGCATCGGGAGAAACATATTCGGATTATATCAGTAATCATTTTTTTAAACCCCTTGTGTTTTCATCTGAGTCAGTTTGGAAAGGTGATGACATGAATATGCCCGACCCTCATATCGAAGGATATGTATTTGTTGGAAATCAAAGCATCAATGCAACTGTGGATAACATGTCAGGAAATGTATCTGAAGGGAATATTATTGCTAACCCTTACAATCTTGCAACCTGGATGAAGCTTTTAATAACAGGGCAAGCCGGAGTTTCTCAAGGCAGCGTTAATAAGATGATGATGATGAAAGCTGCAGATGAAAGACACGGAGTTTACGGATTGGGTCTGACTTATACGGATGGTTTGGGTTATGGTCATGATGGTGCGCATGCCGGTTATTTGAATACGTTAAGATATAATCCCGATACGGGTGTATGTGTTTTTATAGCATCAAATTTCTGGGATTTAAGTGATAATATGAACAGCATGATGAAACAGGGCGGCTCAATGACACGTCTTGCTCTGGATGCAATAGATATTTTGAATAATTAATATCCAAATCTGTAAAAATACGTTATAAATCCATTGTTTATAAGGTTCTTTTTAGATATATTTATGGTTTGTCTTCTATGGGTTAGCTCAATTCTTGAAAATTTCAAGGAATTAAGCTAAATCATAGTAATAATAATCAGTTAAACCTACAAAAATTCACCATGTACGCGATAGTAGACATAAAAGGCGTTCAATACAAGGTCAGCGAAAACTCAAAGTTGTTCGTCCCCAAATTGAAAGAAGAATCAGGTGCAAAAGTAACTTTTGATAAAGTTTTGCTTTTTTCTCCTGATGACAAAACATTCGAAATCGGAGCTCCGGTTTTGAAAAAAACAATTGAAGCTACCGTGCTTGAGACGGTAAAAGACGACAAAGTAACCGTCTTCAAAAAGAAAAGAAGAAAAGGATACAGAGTTAAAAGAGGTCACAGACAGCAGTACACAAAGCTTTCAATAGATAAAATAAAATAAGTGTGTTGTCGGGACTTCCGTCCTGACGAGAAAATTATAACAGTCAGGAAGAAATTCCTGACTACATTAAAAATTTTAATATAAAGGAATAAGTAATGGCTCACAAGAAAGGGCTTGGCTCAACTAAAAACGGACGGGATTCAAATGCCCAGCGACTCGGAGTAAAAAAATTCGGAGGCGAAGTCGTTAAAATCGGAAATATAATCGTCAGACAGCGCGGCACAAAATATGGTGTTGGAAAAAATGTCGGATTAGGTAAAGACCATACCATTTTTGCAATGATGAACGGCAAAGTCCAGTTCACAAACAAAAGCGGCAAAACTGTTGTTAACGTTACACCGGCCGAACAAACTGCATAAATTCTAAATCCCCGCACACGCGGGGATTTTTTTTTCAACATAAAATTTAAACATAACTAAGAAATGAAAATTACCGTTGTCGGAGCAGGCAATGTTGGTGCAACCTGCGCAGATGTCATTGCTCATAAAGAGCTTGCTAACGAAATTGTTCTTCTTGATATCAAAAAAGGTATCGCTGAAGGAAAATCACTTGATATGTGGCAGACTGCCCCAATCAATCTTTATGATTCAAGAATAATCGGCTCGACCGATGACTATGCTCCAACTGCGGGTTCGGATGTTGTTGTAATTACCTCAGGTCTTCCGAGAAAACCCGGAATGAGCCGTGATGATTTGATTTCCGTTAACGCAGGTATTGTGAATACGGTTACCGAGAACATAATGAAACACTCGCCTGATACGATTTTGATTATCGTTTCTAATCCGCTCGACGTAATGACATACGTTGCATATTTGAAATCACAGCTTCCGTCAAACAAAGTAATGGGTATGGCAGGAATTCTCGATACTGCACGTTATAGAGCTTTTCTTGCTGAAGCTTTAAATATTTCTCCAAAGGACATTCAGGGAATGCTTCTCGGCGGACACGGCGATACAATGGTTCCGCTTCCGAGATATACAAACGTCAGCGGTATTCCTGTAACCGAGCTTATCGATTCCGAAAAGCTTAACGCAATCATTGAAAGAACCAAAAAAGGCGGCGGTGAATTAGTAAATTTAATGGGAACTTCGGCATGGTATGCGCCGGGTGCAGCTGCAGCTCAAATGGCTGAAGCAATCGTCCGCGACCAAAAAAGAGTTTTCCCTGTCTGCGCATGGCTTGATGGTGAATACGGATTGAAAGATATTTACTTAGGCGTTCCTGTCATTTTAGGCAAAGGCGGTATTGAAAGAATCATCGAACTCGACTTAAACGCAGACGAGAAAAAGCTTCTTACCGATTCAGCAAAAGCAGTAAAAGAAGTTATGGATGTTTATGACAATATGAAAAAGTAACAGGAAGCCATTTCCGCGAAGGCGGGGATCCCAGTCCCAAAGATTACGCAATATATATTATAAAACGAAAAGCACCTTAGTCTGACTAAGGTGCTTTTTTTATGCTAAATCTTCTAAGTGTCATTCTGAGCGCAGCGAAGAATCCCTGAAAATCCCCTCTTGAGAGGGGTGGATTCGACGAAGTCGAAGACGGGGTGTGTTACTTCTTAAACACCTTTAAAATCATCACCGTCCCCTTGTCACCTGATGAGCAATCAAATTCATCCACTAACGTTCTTATTATATAAATTCCGCGTCCGCTTTCTTTTAAAATGTTTTCTTTATTTGTCGGGTCGGGAAGTTCTGTAATATCAAACCCTGTTCCTTCATCACGTATCTTTACTTGAAGTTTCTTTTTATCACAATCGATATCAACATATACATGCTTATCCGGATTTTCTTCATTTCCGTGAACAATTGCATTTACCAAAGCTTCCGAAACGGCAATCTGAAAATTAATGAATTTTTCCATCTCAAGCTCAAAAGAATTGTTCAGCTCAAGCAGCAAGCTTTCAATTTTAAAAACTTCAGACCGTTTACTTTCTAAAACAAGATTATAGGTTTTCATTCTATTTTTGGAACAACCCCCTAACCCCCTTTAATAAGGGGGAATAATCTCTGAACATTTTAAATAATCTCAATGGATTTTTCACTTTTGCCTTTTTACTTTTCACTTAAAGATTCCATTCCACATTTAAAATGACTGAACTCGAAGAGTTATTCAATGAACTCTCCGAGTATCTATAGCTGTCTAAACTATATGTGAATTTAACAAAAGAATAATTTTTTAAATATAATCTTAAATTTGCCAACGGACCTGCATTGATGATGGTATTTTTCAGAGTTTTTATGCCCGATTCATAATCAAATCTCTTCTGTTCAAAATATTTATATCCGCCCGATATGATTAAATTTTCAAAAATTTTATAAAAAATCTCAGCGGTGAAATTTTTATCTTCATAATAAGTCAATGGGTTTACTGAAAATTCGTCATTAAAAAACTCACCCTGTTCGGAATATTTAATTTCGCCTATCAGATTTAAATACATCGGTTTTATGAAATTATATGATGTCGAATCCTTTGCATAAAGCTGCCTGTATGAAAAGCTCTGAACCTGCGAAAGCAAATCCTCGAAATCATAAACGGTATAATTTGCAAGAACCGAAACAATATTTTTGGTTATGAAATTTTTTGATGGCGCAAAATAACTCGTAGAGGTCAGCTTATAGATATTATTGACGTTGTTATTGGAGCTTCTTTCCTGAAAAATATATTTCAGATGTGACCTGCTCAAATCAAAAGTAGTTTCAATTTCGAAATTATTTAGATTGGAATACTTATGAGCAACAGACCCGACAAAGTAAACTTCATCCCTATCATCGAAATTTTCATCGCTGTCAGTGTCATACTTGAAGAGCGAATACGAGCTCATAAATTTGAAATAATGCGTATTAGTCAATTGATAATATGAGTCAAGAAAAAGCGAAGTTCGTTTGCCGAGATTATTTTTATTTCTTTCTATTCGGGTCAGCTCTCTTGCCTGCGCCTGCGTGTAGTTTTCAAGTCCTTCAGGCACGTGTGTTTCTGAGCGTTCCGTGTATTGAAGTTTTAATCTTGTTAAAAACTTATCGGTAAAATACTGAAGCTCCGGGTTAACTCCAAGATTACTTTCGTTTATTTTTGAATCATAGCTGTTATCTATGATAACAACATTAGAAAAGGTTTTATATTTTATATCTCTATTCACCTGTCTGGTATAATATAGTCCTGAAACAGAGAACAATAAATTGCTGTTTAATAAATAATTCAATTTGTCTTCGAGTCCCATAAACGTTTCTATCCTGGATTCTGTATTATTATTCACGTTATAAAGCGTTCTGACATCACTCGTTGCAGGAAAATATAAATCTGTCCGTCTGTTAAAAATTTTTATATACCCCGCATTATCTGCAAATCCCTCAAACTGCCTGAACAATTCTCCTGATATCTCAGCATTATAATTCAACTTCTCGGTAAGATTTTCATACATCAATTGCATTCTGCCGTTGGATATGTAACTATCGAATGCATAAGATTTCAAATTTGAATTCAGCACACCCTTAATGCCGGTATTTTCCTCGCCAACCTGATTATCCGAAACAAAACCTGCTTTAAAATTTAAATCAAGTTCCTGAAACGGTTTATAGTCTGTATTAGAAAATAAAAATATACTTTTGTTCTCGTTTATTCCGATATTTCTGTTATCGGAGAATGTCGAATAAGTAATTCCCGCCCCGCTTTCAAATTTATCGCTGAGCATGTAATTAATTGTCGCTTTAGTTTCGTTATAATCTCTGAAAAATTTTTGCTGAAGCTTTGAAACGTTGGAATTAAATTTATTATTTATCGTTACACGGAATTTCTGGAATATGTTCTGATAATTTATGTAATTAAAAAGATTGGAAGAATTAATATCGTTATTGAAATCCGTTTTAATGGTATTGTTCACAGATAAAGTATCTTCCTGAACCAAAAGAGTCTGGGCAGAAAGAAAATTCAGAGGAAGCAAAAACAAAAATATTATTAACCGAAAGGGCAAGAAGTCTCCTTAACCGTATATATCCGAGAAGTTAAATTTTTTAGTATTTTCCTCAGGACGCAAGCTTTTGAATAATGATTCAAGATTTGAATAACCTTCTCCTTTTTTTAATTCAGAAGTCGGTGAATTTACAACTATCTTTCCTTTATCAAGCAAAATTATTCTGTCCGAAATTTTTTCAATCACGTCCAACAAATGCGAGCAATAAAAAATTGTTTTTTTGTTCTGAGAAAGCTCATTTACCAAATCCTGAAACGCAAAAATGGCATTTGCATCAAGTCCGTTCAGCGGCTCATCAAAAAAAATTACATCCGGATTATGAAGTAGCGCCGAAGTAATCAAAGTTTTCTGCCTGTTGCCTTTTGATATAATACCGATAGATTCATTCAGGTATTCCGTGAAACTCAGTATTTCAGCAAAAATGTCTATTCGTTTTCTTAGCACAGCTTTATCAATGTCATATACCTCACCGATGAAATTCAAAAACTCAGTAACTGTAAGAGAATTAAACAGATTTGCATTCTCGGGGACATACCCGATTATTTTTTTTACCTCAAATGGATTATCTTTTACATTTATTCCGTTCACGTGAACTTCCCCGCTGTCGAAATCAAGCGCTCCGATGAGAATTTTTACAGTCGTGCTTTTGCCTGCTCCGTTGGTGCCAATGTAACCGCATATTTCTCCATCGGGAATCTCAAATGAAATGCCGTCTACAGCAAGCGTATTTTCGTATTTTTTTATTAAGTTTTTTACTGTAATCATAGTTTCATCAAATTAACAATCCCACGTCAAATTTAATAACTAAAAATGCTAATATACCTTATTTAATCCCTTTATTTTCAAATTGAAAATGCTCATTTAAACATTTAATTTAATAGTAGTTAGTTTATGATTTCTTAACTTGCTCAAATGGCGAAATTGGTAGACGCGCTGCATTCAGGGTGCAGTCCGGGTCATACGGGTGAGAGTTCGAGTCTCTCTTTGAGCACCAAAATTAATAACATGAAAATTGAAACGAAATTGGAAATTAAAAAACTTATTACCGGAGAATGCTTTATCCAACAGTGAAAGTTTAGATGAATTTAAAAAAGAAATTGAGTCTTTAAAGTCCAACGTCCGGCTTCCCGATTTAATAATCCAGCTTTTATATCAGCGTGGAATAACTAACTACGCAAAAGTCATAAAGTTTTTCAAGCCAACAAAAGAAAAACTTTATAGTCCTTTCTTATTGAAAGACTGCGAAAAAGCTGCTGACCGTCTTGTTGAAATAATCAAAAACAAAGAACGCATTATGGTGCTTGGTGACTATGACGTTGACGGTACCTGCGGTGTTTCGATGTTTTATCTTTTCCTGAAAAAATTCGGAGCTGAACCGCTTGTCTATATTCCCGACAGAATCACCGAAGGTTACGGAATCTCCAACAAAGCAATCAATCTTGCAAAAGAACAAGGCATAAAGCTCATAGTTTCAATCGATTGCGGCATTACTGCCGCAGAACAGGTTAAGTATGCCAATGAGCTGGGAGTTGATTTCATAATCTGCGACCATCATCAACCGCCGGATGAATTACCCGATGCATTTGCCGTAATTAATCCTTTGCGAAAAGATTGCTCTTACACTTTCAAGCATCTTTGCGGGACAGGAGTTGCATTCAAACTTATTCAGGCAGTTTGTGAAAAGATCGGTGAGTCAAATTTTACACATACATTATATGATTTTGTCGCAATAGCTACAGCTTCGGATATTGTTTCCGTTACCGATGAAAACCGCATTCTTGTTAATGAAGGTCTTGAGCTTATCAACAAAAATCCGCGTCCGGCATTTCGCGTCCTGATTGAAAGCAGCAACATGAAAATCGGCGCAATGAATACAACTAACATTGTATTCACAATTGCTCCGAGAATCAATGCTGTCGGACGTCTTGGCGACGCAAAACGGGCTGTTGAACTTCTCACGAGCGAAAAAGAGGAAGAGCTTGATGAGCTTGTAAGCATTCTGAACAAGGAAAATCTCGAAAGAAGAAAGCTTGATAAAGAAATTACCGAAACTGCTTACTCGATATGTGAGGAAAATCATTTCAATGAAAAATTTAATGTTATAATTCTGCATAATGATTCGTGGCATCCCGGTGTTGTGGGAATTGTTGCTGCGCGTCTTGTCGAAAAATATCATCTGCCGTCAATCGTGCTGACAACTGTCAATGGTGTTGCAAAAGGAAGCGCAAGAAGCATAAACGGCTTTAATGTTTATGAGGCATTAAAAAAATGCGATAACCTTCTTGTAAAATACGGCGGGCATTATCATGCTGCGGGACTTGAGATTGAAGTTGATAAAATTGAAGAGTTTAAAAATGCGTTAAATGAAATTGCCTCAGCTCAGATTTCTGACGAGGATAAAATTCCGGAAATTGAAATAGATGCCGAGCTTAAGTTCAGTGAAATAAACAATTATTTACTGAGCATTTTGCAGTATTTTGAACCTTACGGTCCGTCAAACGTAACCCCGGTGTTCTGCACTAAGAACGTCCGCATAGTTGGAGACGTGAAAACCGGAAAGGTAGATACGCATATCTTTAAATTAGCTGATGACGAATTTGAGAATGTTTTTGATGCAGTGTTTTTTAATTCTGCTGAATATTCATGTTACATAAAGCCGGGCAACAGGTGCGATGTTTGTTACTCTCTTGACTGGAATGAATGGAACGGACATAAGTCCATTCGCATGAAAATAAAAGAAATGAAGTTTTATTAATTTCGAATATCGAATCTAGAATTTCGAATTGAAAAAATTCGAGATTTAAAATTCGAAATTCGAGACTACCTTTAAATCTATAAATTTAAAATTCGAAAATTAAATTATGTCAGGACATAGTAAGTGGTCAACGATTAAACGTAAAAAAGGCGCGCTTGATGCAGCAAGAGGAAAAGTCTTTACAAGAATTTCCAAAGAAATCACGTTAGCTGCAAAACACGGCGGTGGTGATGCCGGAGCTAATCCCCGATTGCGCTTGGCTGTTCAGAATGCAAAAGCAGTCAATATGCCTGCTGATAACATCACACGCGCAATAAAAAAAGGAACCGGTGAGCTTGAGGGAGTTACATACGAGGAAGTTACTTACGAAGCTTATGCACCAAAGGGCATTGCGATGATTATCGAGTGCGTGACTGATAACCGGAACAGGACTGTTGCTGACTTACGTCATTTGATTTCAAAAGCAGGAGGTAATCTTGGTGAGAGCGGTTCGGTTGCATGGATGTTTGAGCGTAAAGGAGTTTTTATTGTTGATAAAACAAAAACAGAGGATGAACTAATGGAAATTATCCTTGATGCGGGAGCCGATGACTTAAAAGAAGATGATGATGCATTTGAAATTATCTGCGCTATGGAAAATTTCGAACAGGTAAGAAAAGGTCTTGAAGATAAAAGTGTTAATATTAAAAATGCCTCGTTGCAGTACATTGCAAAAGATTTGATTACGATTGTTGAAAAAGATTCAGCCGATGTTATCCGGTGCATAGAAGCTGCTGAAGATTATGATGACGTTCAGAATGTTTATACCAACGCTGACATTGAAGTTGAAGATTAAACTTTTTTTGTTCCCCCTTTGGAGGCGGAACGTCCCGTCGTGGCGGGAGGGATTAACCTAATGCGCATTATAGGCATAGACCCCGGAACAATCATAACCGGAATAGGCATCATCGAATGCAAGAACGGTAAAATTACCGTTATTAATTTCGATACCATCAACAGTAAAAGCACCGAGCATCTTTCAGACCGCTTAAAAAAAATTTACGATATTTGCTGCAAAAAAATTGACGAGTTTGAGCCCGATGAGTTTGCGATCGAAACAGCTTTTTACAGTAAAAATGTGCAGTCAACTTTGAAACTCGGTCAGGCTCGCGGTGTGGCAATTATTTCAGCAGCAAATGCCAAGTTGAAAATAACTGAATACTCCCCGCGTGAAGTAAAAAAATCCGTCACAGGCAACGGTGCTTCATCAAAAGAGGTTGTCCGCCAGATTGTTAAACGCATTTTAAACATTCGTGAGAACCCTCAGTTCATTGACACTACAGATGCTCTTGCCGTGGCTCTTTGTCATTATTATTCTTTTGGAAACATATTCAAAGAATTCAAAACCAAACGAAACGGCGTTTCAAACAAAAATGGCTGGAAAAAATTTGTTGAAGAAAATCCCGATAAAATTTTAAACCGATGATTTCATTTTTAAAAGGAAAAATATTATTTAAAAAATCCAATGAACTTGTAATCGACGTTAACGGCGTAGGTTATCAGGTTTATACCTCAAAAAAAATATCGGAGCAGGATTTAAAACAGGGTGATGATATTTCAGTGTTTATTCATTTAGATGTAAAAGAAAATTCTCTAACGATGTTCGGGTTTATAGATGAAAAAGAAAAAGAGATTTTCAAAATGCTTCTAAGCGTAAGCGGCATCGGACCAAAACTTGCTCATACAATTCTTTCTTATGTATCATTTGAAGAAATTATGAATCTTATCACAGGCAGAGCAAGCACTTCATCCTTCAAAATTCCCGGCATCGGACCTAAAAAACTTGATTTGATTTCGATGAACCTGAAAGATAAAATATTTAAGCTCAAAGCTGATGATTATGACAGCATTTCACAACCGGGATTGAATCAAAAAGACCAGTCACGTCTTGAAGCTCTTAACGCGCTTATGAATCTTGGTTATCAGCGAAGCGAAGCTGAGCGAATCATTCGCGAGGCAATCAAGCAAAGCAATGGCGCTGATTTTTCAACCGAAGAACTTATAAAAAAAGCACTCGAAGTTATTTCTTAAATATATTTATAAAAAATAATAATGAAAGATTCTAACAATCTCGAAGAGATTTGGAAAACTATAAGATTAATTTTAAAATCGCATCCCTGGCACGGCGTAGAAATAGGCAGGCGCAGCCCGGCAATTGTAAATACATTCATAGAAATCGTTCCGACAGATACTGTGAAATATGAAATTGACAAAGCAAGCGGTTATCTAAAAGTTGACCGCCCGCAAAAATATTCTAACGTGTGCCCTACCCCTTACGGTTTCATTCCGCAAACTTACTGCGGTGATTTAGTTGCAGAATTATGCATGCAAAAAACAGGCAAACAAAACATCAAGGGTGACGGTGACCCGCTTGATATCTGTGTTCTTACCGAGCGTGTAATACCTCACGGCGATATATTTCTTATAGCAAGTCCCATAGGCGGGTTCAGGATGATTGACGGTGATGAAGCCGATGATAAAATAATTGCAGTAATGCATCAGGATGACATTTCAGGAAACTGGGATGAGATTGAAGACTGCCCGAAAGCACTTGTTGACAGAATGCGCCATTACTTCCTTACATACAAAGAAGCTCCCGGCTCGGAAGGAAAATCAAAAGTTGAAATCACACATGTTTACGGAAGGGATGAAGCTTATGACGTAATTGAACGAAGTCATCAGGACTATTTAAAAAAATATCAGTCGCTCGATAATCTTCTCAAAAATAATTTTGAATAAAAAAAATCCGTCACGAAGAACGGGACGGATTCCTAATTAAAAACAAAGGGAAATGAGAAAGTAAAGAACGATATGAAATAATTATATATATTCTTACGCTTCACTAAATCAAAAGTTACACCATAATTTTTCAAAAAAATCACTCCACTTCGAGTATCCTAATTTGCCCGTCTTTACCAATAGAAATATATGATGAAGGCACATCCGTCCAGCATCCTGAATTATAATACGTAACTCCCTGATTTTCCTTAGTTAAAATCTGATGCGTATGCCCGCAAAAAACGATGTCCGCTTCTTTATGTTTGCCGTAGTCAATAGCACCATCCGCGACCTTATTAGCCAGGCGCAGCCATCCTTTGCTCATACGCTTAACAAATCTCGGTAGTTTTTGTTTTTCCGAACTCATTCGTTGCATCCTGTCATAAACAAATGATGCCATGTTGCTTATAACAATGTTCTCGTTTAGAAATCTGTCGAACTGATGCCCGTGAATTGCTAAATATGCCTTGTCATGTTCAAACCATACATATTCATCATAAACCTCGATACCGATTAAATGAGACATGATTTCAGAAAGTCCCTCGTCGTGGTTTCCTTCAACCCAAATTACATCAATGTTTTTTCCGGGATTTGATAATTTTCTGATGTATGATAGCAGGTTCCAATGGTCTTTCTTGAGGCGTGTGAAATTCAAATCGTCAAAAATATCTCCAAGCAAAATTAACCTGTCAAACTTATATTTCTCTAAAGTTTCTTTTACTTTTTTAGGACGCGCTACTGCGGAACCAAGGTGAATGTCAGAAATAATTATTGTGCTTACTTCTTCTTTATGCTGTTCGTCGCTTGTATGTTTTTCACTCATTAATTACTTCAAAATAAAACAATGGCATTATGGAATTGTAAAGGAAATGTAAACAATACATTACATAGATAGGAAAAATCATAAACAAAAGCCGTTTCTTAAAATCTTAAGAAACAGCTTTTGAAGAAAGAAATGATATTTTTGTGGAGCTAAACGGAATTGAACCGTTGCCCTTCCTGCAATTATATAGTTTGCATGGACGCTCTACCTGCTGAGCTATAGCCCCATATGATTATAAAACTACAAAGAACTTAACAGAATCGAGTTTTAAAAGGTTCTACTAAAATTTTGGTGAAAACAAGAACGCCGGCGGATGCCGGCGTTCGGAATAGGTTCTTACTTAATAAGCATCATTTTCTTTGTCTCTGAGAAGTTATTTCCTCTTAATGTATAGAAGTAAACTCCAGAATTAAGATTTGAAGCATTGAAATCATATTTATATTCACCCGCAATCATTTCCTGATTAACCAAATCGGCAACCATTCTGCCTGTTACATCATATATTTTTAAGCTCACAAATCCCTTTACAGGAACCGAGAAATTAATTGTTGTTATAGGGTTGAACGGATTCGGATAGTTCTGTGTAAGCTTAAACGTTCCCGGAACAACTGAAGAAATTTGTTGAACGGAATTTGGTCTTGGATTATATCCCTTCGGGTTGAAGTTTGTCCAACCTGTTAACCAGCTTGTGCTGCCTGAACCAAATGCTCCAACATATGTGGTAGATGTAAATCCTGAAAGGTTTGGATTTGTGAAATCAGAACCTGATAATGCCTGTGAACCGGCCTGAGGAACATACCAATTAACATTTCCATAAACATTAGAGTCTGAAGGCGCAATACCGTAGAAACTATATGGTGAAGTTAAATTAACATCAGTCGGTTGTGTTAAAACACGATTAGCATATGAACCTGTCATAAGCCATACTGAGGGCGAGAATGAAGTAGAACCTGCTGTATCCGCCAATCTGTTTGAGAATCCTGAGAAAATAGTATTTCTTACCTGAATTGTATCTCCTGTTGCCGCATTAAAAACACCGCTTCCGTCAAATCTGATACCAACATTATATCCTGTCATAACAGAGTTATAAATAGAAGCTAACATATTTCTTCTTAAGTGCGCGCCTCGCACGAAATTTGGATTAACTGAAGTTGAATTTGCAGTCTTCGGTCCAATGCAGGTGAAGTTTGAAAAAATTGTTTTTGTTCTTGGTGCATTAAAATTTGCAGGGCTATTATTATTATTATCAATTTCAAAGAAGTGCGAACCTGATACGTCTGATTGATTTGAGTCTCTCACAGCCAATCCAAATTGCAAATGTCCTCTATGACCGTTATCCATATCAAAGTCATCATCAACCGTTCCAAAAGCAACCAAATATCTTGCACTTAATGTTCCGCCAAAAAACTCGAATGAATCATCTCCGCAATATGAAATCTGAACATATTCAATTAGTGTTTTGCTTCCGACACCACCGCAGGTTAATCCATTGATTTCATTACCCGGAGTAAGCGGGTATCCTGCAAACTCAATTCTTACATATCTGAAAACACCCGATGAATCGTCATCAATTCTTGGTTGTCCGCCATACCATGGTGCAGTTCCTGCCGGAAAACCTTCAATCTGTGCAGAGTCAGCACCTGAAGAGGTATTTATTCCCGAACGTCCCAAAATAAGGACTCCACCCCAATCCTGAGGATTTCTTTGCCCCGGATTGAATCTTGAAGTAAAAATAATAGGTCGGTTTGCAGTTCCGTTAGCATGGATTTTTCCGCCTCTTTCAATTATTAATGTTCCTGTTGTAGCTTTATCACCTTTAATTAATGTTCCCGGCTCTATCACTATCTTTCCTCCATTTCTTACATAATTAAAACCTTTCATAATATAGACAGTGCTATTGCTTAATGTTACTGTTCCCGTAATAGAAGCCGCGTTTAGCGTAGTTGAATCAACCGGTTGTGCTGATGCACTTCCTGAAGCAACTAAAAGTACAAAAAATAAAATTGTTAATAATTTTTTCATTTTAGCTTGTGATTTGAATTTTAAGTTAGATTTATTCTTCAAGTTATATCAATCGTGTTAAGAATTTGTTACCTAATCTTTAACAAATTAAAACTTGTAAGATAAAGTAAGCGAATAGCCGGTTCCGGTTGTATATTTTCTCACAAGCTTTTCAACTCCCGATACATCCTGATAAAATCTTTTTTCTTCTCCTAGTAAATTCTTTACGGTAACTTTTGCTTCAAACATTTTCAGGAATTTTTGAGATACGCTTAAATCAATTAAATTCTGTCCGTCTTCCTCAATGTCATTGTAGCCGTTTCTTCCGACTTCAGATACTCTTCTTCCGAATTTATTGAATAAAATATTTGCGCTCATTCCTGATTCATAATCATCATAAAATAATCCAAGATTGATTGTATAAGGTGCCTGCCCCTGCATTCTTCGCTCATTTACAGTTGCACCCGACTGAACACCTTCGTGATTCACTTTTGAGTTTACAAGAGTAATGTTCGTGTTAAGTGAAAGATTTTTTAAAATTTTTGACAGAAAGCCAAGGTTTTTTCGTGCTTCAAATTCGACACCATAATTATCTGCACCGCCTTTAAAGTTTTCAAAAGTTTTTTCAGGATTATTTGTGCCCGGCGCAAACACTTCTTCAATTGGTTGGTCGAAGTGCTTATAAAACAAGCTCACAGAAAATATTTCACCCGCTGCAGGATAAATTTCATATCTCAAATCATAATTTTGAATCAAGGTTCTTTCTAAATCAGGATTTCCAACTGTATTAAGCCCCTGAAAAAAGTCATAAAATGGCGCCGGTGAAATTTCTCTAAGTTCAGGTCTTGATATAGTTTGAGATACCGTAGCACGCATATTTGACATTTCATTAATTGCATAAGTTACATTTAATGACGGCAATATGTCTATGTTTTTTAAATCAGCATTAACCGGCTGATTTAATCTGCCGTATGTGTTCACGCGCTGTCTGTTATATTCATATCTTGCGCCGCCGACAAATCTGAATCTTTCATAAGGAACATCGAACATCACATAACCCGCATAGTTTTCTTCAGATGCACCGTAACTATCCTCTTCTTTTGTAATTTCAGAATACTGGAATTTATTTATGTCGATATGCTCCGGTTTGAATATTGAATCTAATCCGTAATACAATAAGAAAAAGTTACCCTGTATAGTAGGTACAAAAAATCTTCCGCTATAGCTTCTCGAAGTTGTATTTGCATTTAAGCCGGTCTTTATTTTGGATTTAGAGTTTTCTCCTATTTTTATGAAAGGCACATCAAAATTTAATGCCAGATTTCTGTTAAAATCTTTAAGCTTTGCAAAAAATCTTCCGCCACCGTCAAGCGCAGCTACGCTTCCTACTCTTGCATAAAACGGATCGGTTGAACCTTCAAGACGCTGGTATGTCATTGATTTTGTATCGGGTTCATTTCTCATTGATTCCGAATATGAGCCGACCCATGACAAATTAACTTTTCCCAATGCCGGAAAATAATGTTCTCCGCTTAATGTTGTAGAGTATAATGTTCTTTCACTGAATCTGTAATAATACAAATCAGATTCAAATGCATCTTCCGATACTCTTCTGATAAGTCCGTCAAGATTATATGTATCATCATCCGAAGATATTGAGAATGTGCTTTTTGAAGCAATTTTGTTATTGTCACCTATTTTATAATTTAAATTCAGCAACCCTCCTTGCAAAACACTGTAGCTTGAGCTTGGACCTTTCAGGCTGTCGAGAATAGTAAAATCTGTATTATAGGTTATTCTTTCAATATCGGAATTTATAAAACTGTTTCGGTATGAATATGCTGCAAAAACTCCCAAAGGATTTTTAGCTAAACTCCATTTATTTCCGAATGAAAGTTGAAACGACGTATTCATGGGAGCATTATTTGTTGTCTGTGCCCAGTTGTTTTTAAATTCTCGTCCGAATTCTTTTAACTGTTCGGGAGTAAAATTAACATTTGTAATCTGTGTGCCGGGAAAATTTGAAGGAAGCTGCCTTCCTCCGTTATCAAGACCGGAATTTAAAAACAACCATTTTGTTTCACCTGCATCGTAAGACCTGAAAGATTTTCCGGTAGAACCCGATAAATATGAACCCGTTATGTTAAATCCATATGATAATGCTTCAGGAAATTCTTTTGTCATAACCTGAACTAATCCCCCGGAAAAACTTCCCGGCAAGTCAGGTGTGAATGATTTTGCTATGATTATATTTTCAAGTAGATTTGATGGAAATAAGTCAAATGAAAATGCTTTCTTATCAGGTTCTGAGCTTGGCAACTGAACTCCGTTAAGTGTTGTTAAGCTGTATCTATCGGTAGTTCCCCTTATAAAAACAAATTTATCATTAACAATGCTCACGCCTGTTACACGTTTTAAAACTTCGGAAGCTGCTGCATCGGGGGCGCGTTTAATTTGCTGTTCACTGATTCCATCCTGAATTTTGTTTGAATTTTTTTGCTCTACAAGCAATGCCTGTTCGTTTGCCATTGAAGTAGTTGCTTCGACAACTATTTCTTCGGTTGTTACCCCTTCCATCTGAAGTGAGACATCAACTTTTATATTTTGTCCTGCCTGAACTATTACTCCTGTTATGGTTTTTGTATTATATCCGATATATGAAAACTCAAGGTCATACGTTCCGGGAGGAACTCCTTCCATAATATAATTTCCGTCAAGATCGGTTGACGTACCGGCATTAATACTTTTAATTTTTACAATTGCGTCAATAAGCGGTTCTGAAGTTTGTGCATCGGTTATTTTTCCCGAAACTGATTGAGAATAAGCAGTGCTGAACGAAGACAAAAATAAAATAATACAGCCTGCCAACAGGATATAGTTTTTCATAGTAAATTTTTTGATAAAAATTTGTTTAATATGTGATTTATTAAAAGATTTGATATGTAAAGTTAACGAAAAAGGGTTAAGACAGTATTAACCCAATGTAACGTTAATGTAAGGAATGTTAAGGAATTGTTAAGAAGAGTTTACGGATGTAACGGAAGAGTAACTAAAATTAAAAAATTATTACTAACTTACTCAAACATCGATTTGAAGTAGCTTTTTTCCTTTTTTGCTTCATGTGCTGTTGCAGTAAAATCCGTTTTTGATTGAAAATTATCGGTTTTTGCAAGCTCTTTAAGGAGCTGTTTTTCTTTTGCTGTTAACTTTTTGGGAATGTTAACATGAATTTTTATTAGCTGGTCGCCCCTGCCGTAGTTGTTTAAACGTTTTATGCCTTTATCCCTGAGCTTAAGCATATCACCGATTTGCGTTCCGCCTTCAATTTTTACTTTTGCTTTACCGTCAAGAGTCGGAACAATAACTTCCGTCCCCATTATTAAATCAACTATGCTGAGCTTCAAATTAAATATAACGTCATCACCGTTTCTAACGAAATGTTTATGCTTTGCTTCCAGAATATAAACATATAAATCACCCGTCGCACCGCCTCGAACACCTGAATGTCCCTGCCCTCTGAGAGGAATATAATTTCCTTCCGATACACCCGCAGGAATGTTCACTTTAATCGTAGATTCATCCATCGTTCTGCCTTCACCTCTGCATGAAGAACATTTATCTTTTATTATTCTGCCTTCCCCATTACATCTGTGGCAAACAGAAACATTTATGAATTGTCCGAATACGGATTTGGTAACATGCCTTACTTCGCCCGCTCCTTTGCAGTCGGGACATTTATCAAATCCTGAACTTGATTTTGCACCGCTGCCATTACAAACTTTACACTCTTTATATTTTTTAACTTTAAGGGTTTTTGTAACTCCTTCAGCAACTTCTTCGAGTGATAAAGTTAAATCAACTTTTAAATCCGCTCCATCAATACCGCGCGATGCACGTCTTCTGCCTGATGAAGAACCGCCTCCGAAAAATTCATCGAATATGCTTCCGCCGCCGCCTCTGCCTCCTGCAAAACCTCCAAATATATCACCAAAATGCGAGAATATGTCGTTGATATCCTGAAATCCTGCGCCGCCACCCGGTCCGCTTACTCCCTGATGCCCGAACTGGTCATATCTTCTGCGTTTATTATCATCTGATAAAACTTCATAAGCTTCTGCACATTCTTTAAACATTTCTTCCGCTTCCGCATTTCCCGGATTTCTATCGGGATGATACATCATTGCTTTTTTTCTGTAAGCCGTCTTTATTTCTTCGACTGAAGCGCTCTTTGAAACTTCTAATATTTCGTAATAATCTCTTTTTGCCATTTAATACTAATCCTGCTTTGATACGAGAACTTTCTCGTGTTTAATAACTTTATCTTTTAACTTATAACCTTTCTCAATAATTTCAACAACGGTATTCGGAGGAACATCGTTTTTCGGAACTTGAAGCAACGCTTCATTCACATCAACATCAAATTCTTTGCCGAGTGAATTAATTTCAGTTACCCCCTCTTCTTCGAGAGCTTTTTTGAATTTATCATAAATCAGCTCAACGCCTTTTTTCAATGTTTCAAAATCTTTTGTTTCGCCTTTGTTAATTGAGTCAACCGATCTTGATATATCATCATAAATAGGAATGATTTTTTTGATAACTCCTTCTGATGCATACTTATAAAAATCAGTCATTTCCTCTGAACGGCGTCTTTTAAAATTCTCAAACTCTGCTGCTTTACGCGCAAGAGCATCTTTTAATTTTTCGACTTCAAGCTTAAATGTCGAAAGTTCATCAAGATGTTCTGCTTTTGCTTCATCTTCAATTTGTTCAGGAGATTCGATTTCTTCATTTATCTCTCTCCCTGTATCTACTACTTCTTCGTGTTCGTTTTTATTTTTTTTGCTCATCTTTTAATTCTCCTTATAATTCGCTTATTAATTTCGATGTATAATTTAATAACGATACCATTTTCGCATAATTTATGCGTTTTGGACCTATAATTCCAATATTTCCTTTAGTGTCGCCGATATTGTATGTCGAACACAATATACTGTAATCCTTCAGCTTTTCATCGATGTTTTCTTCACCAATCCCTATTGAAATTCCATTCGACTGAATTTTTGTATTCTGCAAAATATGCACAACCAAATTTTTATCTTCAGTGATATCGATGATGTTCTTGAAACTCTTCGGGTCATCAAATTCCGGCTGCATGATAATCTCACCTGTGCCTCCGATATGAATCTTGTTAATATTCATTTCATCGCTGTAAAGCTTGTCAGCAGAATTTATGAAAAGCTGGATTAATTCCGGTTCATGATTCTTATAATCACTCACCCGTATATCAAATGTATCTCTTATTTCTTGAAGAGTTAACCCTTGCAATCTTTCATTTAAAAATATTGTCAGCTTATCAAGTTTGCTTTTAGAAATCTCCAAATCCATTTCCATTATCACAGTCTTTACAAATCCTGAAGTAATATTTATGATTACAAGAATTTTGCTTGAAGATAAACTTATGATTTCAAGCTTCTCAAAAACACCCGTGCTTAAAAACGGTTGTGTTATGATTGCAAGCTGGTGTGAAATCTTTCCGAGAATTTTTGAAATCTCGTTATATACTTCTTCGCTGTTTATGAGTGAAGATTTCTTTTCTTCAATCTTGCTTCTCAAAAAAGATTTTTCATCTTCTGTTAAATCCTCGCTGTTCATCAGCATATCGACATAAAATCTGTAACCTTTGTCTGTTGGGATTCTTCCCGATGAAGAATAGGGAGTTTTTATGAGCTCCATCTCCTCAAGGTCACTCATTACGTTTCTGATTGTAGCTGAAGATAAACCCGGTTCCATTTGCTTTGAAACCAATCTGGAACCAACCGGTGATGCGTTTTTGATGAAGTTAAAAACTATGTATTTTAATACTTTCTGCTCGCGTGGGGATAAATTTGTTAATTCTATACTCATTATATACAAATATAGCTAATCAGCCGTCTATTTTAAATGCCAATAATTTTATTAAACTATTACAAAATCAATAATTACAAATCTAATGCCTTATATAAACAATTGAAAAATCAATTTTTATGTAAGTCAGAATTTTGACATTTATGGCAAAATTATCGGTAATATTATTTATTATAAATACGCTGAAGCATTTTTAAAGTTAAATCAGAGTCTTCATCTAAGAAATGCCGTGCCTGATGTCTGGCGCGTTTCACTTCTTCTAAATCAATATCACCATAAATCATATCTTCTTCAAAAATTTTTGCTTTACAAAGAACATTTCCGAACGGGTCGACGATTTCACTTCCGCCCCAGAAATTTATTCCATCTTCAAACCCTACCCTGTTCACAAATACAACATAAATCGAAAGCAGTCTCGCAAAAACTTTATGCTGTTCGGAATTTATTTCATAATTTCTGAAAGTATCTGTATCGGTTCCAAGCCGTGTCGGTGATGCCGCAATGCCGTAAATTATTTTTGCTTCGTCAAGCGCAAGAAGATATGGCAATGACATATGCCATAAGTCCTCACAGATTAATACTCCGCTCTTTCCGTATTTAGTTTCAAATGCTTTGCAATCCCGTCCGCGTGAAAAATACCTGAATTCTTCAAACAAACCATAAGTCGGAGGATAAACTTTTTGATGAACATTTTTTATCATCCCGTCTTCGATATATAGCGCTGAATTATAAATTCCAAATTCGTCATTCAACTCTGCAAACCCGCACACGATGGAAATTTTTTTACTTGTTTCGAGAAGCGCATTGAATTTATCCGTTTTAAATGGATTTACCGCGATAGCAAAATTCAAATCCTTCAATGAATACCCTGTCAACGAAAGCTCTGGAAATACAATTACATTCGCACCGTCTGCAATTGCTTTGCTGCAATACTCAACATGCTTTTCAATGTTCTTTTCAAGGTCGCCAAGTACCGAGCTTATCTGCGCAAGTGCAATTTTCATGTTAATTTTTATTTTTTATAAACAAAGTTCTGAAAAATCCGCTTAACCTTAAACCTAATTTTAAAAGCCCTGATTTTACAGGTGAGTTGTAATATTTTTCAAAATATTTTATGCAATCGTTATTCCAGACTTCAATCATTCTTGCTCTGTCTTTATATATGCTGATTCCCTTTGCGTGTTTAACTTTCGCATGTGGATTAAAAATTATTTTATAATTATTATCCTTAATTTTTTTACATAAATCAACATCATTAAAAAACATCTGAAACCTTTCATCCATATTATCAACTTTATCTAAAACATTTTTTCTTATCATCAATGCCGCAGCCATCGGCTGGTCAACTTCTTTAAGCTCATTATGATTAAAATACCTCATCTTCCATCTCGCAAACGTTTTGCTTTTCGGGAAAATTGTACTGAGCAGCTTTAGTTCGCAAAACATATCCCAATATCTGGGAAAAGTCCTGCATGAATATTGAATACTTCCATTATCGTTCAATAATTGCGGAGCAACAGCCCCGACTCCTGCATTCTCGTCTAAATAGTCTTTTAATCGAACAAGTGAATCTTTGTTCAACTCTGTATCAGGATTCAAAAATAAAATATATTTTTCTTTCGAAGCTTTAATGCCTTGGTTGCACGCAATCGTAAATCCAAAATTATTATAATTCTTTATAAGCTTTACTTCCGGAAAATTATTCTGAATAATGGCGGCAGTATTATCAGCCGAATTGTTATCTACTACAATTACTTCCAATTCATTTTCCAAACCTGTCCCATATATTGAACCAAGGCATCTGTGAATTTCATGCTCGCTGTTCCACGTTACTATTATTATCGATATCATCTATAAGCTATGGGACTTCCGTTTAAAATATATTTATTAAAAAAATTCAAAATATCCGTGTATTGTTCTTCACCCAAATGAAGATGTAAAAAATCTTTTTCAGCATACCAGAATTGTCTTACTGCATCTACATTGCCCGATGCAATTGCATTAACCGACATTTCAATAATTGGTCTATAGAAAGGATATTCAGACGGTTTTATCTTCTCGTTTTTCGAAAATTTCTCTTTCTGCATTTGATATTGTGCCTTCGCAGAATCGATTATTTTGTTATAAAAATTCTGATAATCTTTGTTAACCCTGTCAAAACCGTTTCCGTTAAACTTCAATATATCTCTTATGTAATAAATCACATCTGCCTGAGTCATCACTCCCCAGAACTCATCATATACAATTAATTCCTTATTGCTGTCGGCATTCAAATCAACAAGTTCGGGATTTCCGGCATCAATATATTTCACGAGAGCAACCGAGTCATTGCTAATCATATTATATACAAACATTCCCTTTGAAATAATTACGTCATTACCTCCATAATTTGTGTTAATTAAAATCTGCGGCTTATGATTTTTTTGCAAATCGATGGACTTGCATTCAGTTGCATAATCAACCGTGTCCGAAAGAATTTTTTTGAAGCTCTTCATTGCGCTATCAAAAGAAAATATCTGAATCAAATCAAAATTATAAAAATCAAAATGCTCTTTAATCGAATCTGCCTGGTTAACGCTAAGCACAATCACTTCATCTTTGCCGTCATTATTCAAATCATGGTTTTCAATTTTGTATATTCCTCTCGGTTTAGTATACTTAACCGTAAATTCCATTCCACCGGATGCAATCGTACCAATGCTTTTTTCAGAATTGTCATTTATTTCAATATCACTCTGCTTGTTTTTTGAGCAAGAGGAAATTAATAATACCAATATGATAACTATAATTCTTTTCAAATCTATTTTTCTAACTTCTTAATTGCCTTATCAATTTCTTTTTTCAGCGCATCATCTGTTGTTTTAGCATCATGTTCTTTCAGAAGCGCTATCACTGATTTATCTTCACTTCTTCCGAGAAGCTGAATCAAGCTTTCTTCCATAACTCTGAAATTCCAATCAAGATATTTTTTAGCAAGTGACTTAACTTCCTGGTCAGTTGCATAAAATCTTAATACGTCAACCGCTTTTGCACGAGCTCTTCCTTCGATGTCTTTTCCAAATGCAATGCTTATAAGTGCAGCTTTAATTTTATCATCGGGTTTAACCTTACTAAGAGAGTCCAACCCATCAATTACAGCACTCTTCACAACCTGCCTGTGAGACTCTGTATCTTTAAAGCTAACAAGTAAATTTATATATTCATCTCGCGGATAAATTCTCCACCCCGCTTTCAAAGCTTCGGCAATAATATAATTATCTTCTTCAGCTTTTAGAATATTATTTATGAAATTTTTATCTTCATCGTTTCCGATTATTCCAAGTGCTTCTATAATTCCCCTCTTAACTTTAGGGTGTTCATTTTTAAAATATGCTTCTCGCAAAACTTCTCTCACACGCTTTTTATCGAACTTTGACAAAGTCATTGCAGCTTCATATCTTTCACCCCAGAAATTGCCGTTCAGCAGAACCGTGTTCATAATCTCAGGAATTATTTTGTCATACTCAAAATTCTTTATCTCTCTTATTGCCATAATCCTGTTTATCGCATAAGAATTTTTTAACGCCTGTTCATATGCCTCGGAATGTGAACGCTTGTAATTCGTTTTCGTCAAATAAGTATTTTCATGATTAAAAACTATATACTGCGGCCTATCGACAAGCGTAAAAATAAATTCTTCATCTGCATCTTTCACAAAAATTTCCTCTATTTGCTCACCGGATTCGCTCTTAATTAAAATTTTCAACGGCATCATAAAAACAGGAGTAAGCGAATCAATTTTTTGAGTTTGCTTAACTTTATATTTTAACTGTCTTAAATTTTCATCATACGTATAAGAAACATCAAACTCAGGATAACCTGCCTGCCAAATCCATTGGTCGAACATCCATTTGAAATCATTCATCCCTCTTACATTACTTGCACTTGCAATTTTATTAAATGAATTTACTAAATCCTGTGTCTCAACAGTCTTAAATGCATTGTCTAATAAAAATGTCTGCAAGCTCATAAAGAATAACGAATCACCGACAACATCTCGCATCATGTTTAATGTTACAGCTCCTTTATCATAATTGTTTGCCGTTACGCTTCCCCTGCCTGCCCAGATGCTGTATCTTCCCAATCTTTTCTCAGCTCTGAAAAACGCATCTCCGTTTTTCATTATGCCGTAATCATATTCATCTTTGCCATTCACGTGCAGGTTCCACAAGTCATCTGAATATGTAGCAAAGCTTTCATTAAGCCAGAGCTCACTCCAGTTTTTGCATGTAATCAAATCACCCCACCATTGATGTCCGAGCTCATGCGCAATAAGCGGCTCCGATGTATAATGGTCTTCGACATGCTGGTCAAAATATGCGCGTTCGTTCAGCACCGTTGCAGTTGTATTTTCCATTCCTCCATAAGTAAAATCTTTTACTACTACTTGTTTATAATTTGCCCACGGATACCATACGCCGAATTTATTATTAAACAATCCAATCATATCGTCAGTTCTTCTGAAGGAATATTCACCGTCCGCAATTTTTTTCGGATCTATGTAAGATTGAACCGGCAGATTTTCAAAATTTTCTTCAAATATATGATAGTCTCCACCACCAAGCATTATTAAATAGCTTACATGGGGCTTATCCATAACCCAATGGTCAATTCTTTTCCCTGTATATTCAACAAATACAGAATCAGCCAGATAACCGTTTGAAATGGTTTTATAATTTCTGTCAACTGTTACATAAATTTCCGAAGTTGACTTGTCATTCGGGTAATCATAAATCGGAATCCAGTGTTTGTTATCTTCACCCTCTCCCTGCGTCCAGAATTGATAAGGATGCGAAGGGTCTAACTCAGTCGGATGAACAAAATAAAATCCTCTCTGAGGAAAACATTCATAAGAAATTTCATAAATAATGGTATCGTTCGTATTATAAACTTTATCCAGCATTATCTCTATTTTCTTGCCTGTGTTTGTATAGCTACTCACTTCTGCTCCGTTAATCTTAACGCTGAACACCTTAAAGGCAACCGCGTCAAGCTCAAGAATATCAAAATTATTGCTTAATGGAACAATCTGCCCTATCACCGTTCCTGTAATTTTTTTCTGCGCAATATCGGGAATAACGTTAATGTTATAATGCAGAACGTCATAAGTCCGCACTCGCTCGGGCTCAGGAACAGTCTGCGCCTTGACATTACTATTAAATAAAAAATTACAAACACAAAAACCACAAAACCACAAAAGTTTAAGGGAAATTGCTTTCATAAAATATAATTTAATATTTTTCAAAAAATTTAACACAAAAACACTAAACCACAAAACTTTTTTCAACCAAGCACCACTCTTTTAATATTTTCTTTATCCAAAAATGGACAATTAAAATTTACCAATAAACCCAACCACTTATTTGTTAATTTTAAATATGTTTTTAATTGAGATTTATGAAGATTGGATAAACTTTCAACCGCCTTAATCTCTACAACTACACTATCCGATATGATTAAATCAGTCCTCAAAACATTATCTAATAAATTTCCTTTATATTTTATTTGCAAAGGATTTTGTCTTTGAAATTTTATACCTGCTTTACTTAACTCAAAACACATGCATTCTTCATAAATGCTTTCCAACAATCCTGCACCCAATTCTTTATGCACTTCAATTGCTAGCCCTATTATTTTGTTAGATAATAGATTGCACTCGTTTTTATACTCATCTGTGAACACTGTTTATTTTTTGATTTTATAATTTTGTGTTTTAGTGCTTTTGTGTTAAAATCATTTCACAATTACTGTATCTTTTAAAAATTTTTTATCTCTTACAGGATAATCCGTCATATAATGCAACCCGCGTGATTCTTTTCTTTTCATAGCCGACTTTATAATCAAATAAGCCACCGTCACAAGATTTCTCAATTCTAACAGCTCAACTGTCACCTTTGTTTTTTTATAAAACTCAAAAATTTCATCTTTCATCATGTCGATTCTTCGTTTCGCACGTTCAAGACGGTAAATGTTTCTAACGATACCGACATAATCACTCATTACGTTCTTAATTTCATTTTTATCATGTGAAAGCAAAATCCATTCTTCAGCGTTTTCAGTGCCTTCATCATCCCAATCAAGAATCATTTCTTCCTGAACATCCTGTTTCTTTCCTTTTCCGCTCGCGAAAATTTCATTCAAATCTTCAGCGATTGCATTTGCAAAAACCATTGCTTCAAGAAGCGAGTTTGATGCCAAACGGTTTGCCCCATGCACTCCCGTCATAGCAACCTCTCCGCATGCATATAGATTTTTTATGTTAGTCCTTCCGTTTAAGTCAGTTACAATCCCACCGCAGGAATAATGCGCTCCCGGAACAACGGGAATCAACCCGTTTGACAAATCAATTCCTTTGCTAATGCAAACTTGATAAATATTAGGAAACTCTTCCTTAAATTTTTCCAAACCAATCGGATTTATATCGAGATAAACAAACATATCACCCGATTTTTTCATTTCGTTGTCGATGCTTCTTGCAACAATATCTCTCGGTGCAAGTGACCCCCGGCTGTCATACTCCTTCATAAAATCTTCACCGGTCATGTTTCTCAAAATCGCTCCCGCACCTCGGACAGCTTCCGTAATTAAAAAAACATAATCCGATTTTACGTCGGGATGTTCATACAAAGTCGTCGGATGAAACTGAATGAACTCCAGATTTGCAATTTCACATCCCGCTCTGTATCCCATCGCAATTCCATCACCCGTCGCAATGGGTGGGTTAGATGTATGTTGATATACCTGCCCAAGTCCTCCGCTTGCAATAATTGTCCAACCTGAAATTATTTTTTCTATTTTATTCGTCTCAACATTGAAAACATAAACACCGTAACATTTATTTTTCTTTGCATCATCGTGATTCACAAAATTTTTATTCGTGAGAAAATCTATCGCAAAATAATATTCAAATATTTCAATGTTTGGAGTTTCGGAAATTTTTTTGAGCAAAGCTCTTTCAACTTCTTTGCCCGTCAAATCCTTTGAGTGGACAATCCTGTTTTTTGAATGTCCCCCTTCTCTTCCAAGCTCAAGCTCGCCGCCTTTTTTTGTGAACTCAACGCCGATGTCGACAAGCTCAGCAATTTTTCCGGGACCTTCTGTCACAATTTTTTTGACCGCTTGCAAATCACAAAGCCCCGCCCCGCACTCAAGTGTATCTTTTATGTGCAAAGCAAAATCATCGTCCTCTGAAAGCACCGCTGCAATTCCACCCTGCGCATAATTCGTATTCGATTCCGCCTTTTGCTTTTTCGTAACAATTACAACTTTGCCGAGTTTGCTTAGTTTCAGCGCAAGCGATAAACCTGCAATTCCGCTCCCGATTATAAGAAAATCAGTCTTCAAATGTTCAATAAATTATGAGAATCAATAAGAAATTACATTTATTTAATGTATTTATAAACGTAATTGTTTGGAAGAAATTTTAATTTGGAAAGTAAGTAGAGACGCAAAATTTTGCGTCTCTACAAAATGATATGATTATAAAACCTCTTTTATTCTCTTAATCGCCTCGCGAATGTTTTCACGTGAGTTTGCATAAGAAAATCTTAAATATCCTTCTCCGAATTCACCAAATGCAGTTCCTGATAACGCTGCGACCCCTGCATTGTATAATAAATGGTCGGTGAGTTCACGTGACTTGTATCCTGTTCCTGTGATGTTCGGGAAAGCATAAAACGCTCCGTCAGGAATGTTGCATTTAAAACCTTTTATTGAATTCAAACCTTCAACGATGATATCCCTTCTTGCAATGAATTCATCTTTCATAACTTCAACTGCATCCTGCGGACCTTCGTATGCTTCAATGCAAGCGCGCTGTGTAGGAAGATTCACGCATGAGTTGCTGTTAGTCATTAATTTTGAAAATTGTTCCGCAAGCTCTTTGTTCATAACTCCATACCCTGCTCTCCAGCCGGTCATTGCATACGTTTTTGAAAATCCGTCGAGTATAATTGTCCTGTCTTTGAATCCCGGAATTGATGCAATGCTGAAATGCTCTCCGTTGAAAATCAACCTGCTGTAAATTTCATCACTCAAAACCATTATGTCTGTATTTTTAATTGCATCAGCAACTTTCAAAATTGTTTCTTTCGGAACAATACCGCCTGTCGGATTCTGCGGAGTGTTTAAAACTATAAGCTTGGTTTTTTTGGTAATTAATTTTGTAAGGTCATCTACATTAAAAGAAAAATTCATCTCTTCTCTCAAACGCAGAGGCACTGCAGTTCCTCCGACATACTTAATCATAGATTCATAAATCGGAAATCCCGGATTAGGATAAATAACTTCATCACCTTCATCAATCAATGCAAGCATTGTATAAAACATAATCGGCTTAGCACCCGGAGTGAACACAACTTCATCAGGACTTACATCGATATTTCTTGTACCGCTTATATATCTCGCAATGGATTCCCGTAATTCACCTATACCTGCAGAAGGAGTATATCCATGCTCGCCGTTTTCGATTGCTTTAATTGCGGCATCACAGATATTATCAGGTGTCGGAAAATCCGGCTGACCAATTTCCAGGTGAATAATGTTTTTTCCTTCAGCTTCTAACTTCTTAGCTTTTGCAAGCACCTCAAACGCCGTCTCGGTGCCAAGCTTGTTCATACGGTTTGCTAATCTCATATAGTTTTAAAGTTTATCAGGTTTGTAAAATTATTTACCGAGGTAAGCTTTTTTTACCTCTTCATTTTCTGCAAGCTCTTTTGCAGGTCCTTCGAGTGTTATTTCTCCCGTTTCAAGAACATATCCATAATCTGAATTATGCAATGCAAGATTTGCATTTTGCTCTACAAGGAGAATTGTTATTCCCGAAGTTTTATTCAAGGCAACAATCTTTTCAAAAATCGTCTTCACAAGCAAAGGAGCTATACCAAGTGACGGTTCATCAAGAAGCAACAACTTTGGCTTCGACATTAGCGACCTTGCAATTGCAAGCATCTGCTGTTCACCGCCGCTGAGCGTTCCGCCAAGCTGGTTAATTCTTTCCTTCAATCTCGGGAAAAATGCAAACACAAACTCCAAATCATACTTAATATTCTCTTTGTCTTTTCTTGTAAAAGCACCCATCTCAAGATTTTCTTTCACGGTAAGATTCGAGAAAATCAATCTTCCCTCAGGCGATTGGCAAATTCCCATTTGAACAATTTTATCTGGAGTCATATTCGTAATGTCCTGCCCTTCAAAAGTAATTTTACCTGAAGCAGGCTTTATCAATCCTGAAATTGTACGTAAAGTCGTTGTCTTTCCGGCACCGTTAGCACCAATCAGAGTAACAATGGATTTCTCCTTAACCTCAATATTGATGCCGCGCACCGCCTTTATCGCACCGTAATTTACACTCAACCCCTCTATTTTAAGCATTCAGCTATAAATTATTATAGTTTTAATTTATCTATCCAATTTCGGATTTATGATTTCGCATTTCGGATTTGCATTTTCATAGTTTTCGCAGCTTTTGTAAATATTGCTGTTAATTCATCAGCTTCTTTGAGCAATAAATCCAATTCTTCATTTTGAATTTTATCATTATTTTTGCCTAATATCTCCTTAATTAATTCTAACCAATAAATCGTTTCATCCGCTTCTTCTTCAACTATTCCCAATTTAGCAAGAAATTCTGCTTTCGAGCGTGCTCTGCATGCAGCTCGGTAATTTGCTCCAATAGAAGTTGAAGAACGTAATATTTGATATGCAATAACATCAAATTTTTTCCTTTTTGGCAAATTATCTACAAACTCAATAACTCTAATTGCAAACTTTTTAGTTCTTTGTTTGAGTTCAGTCGATGTCATTATTTAAGTTTTTAAATCCGAAATCAAAAATCCCAAATCCGAAATCATTCACCTAGATATGCTTCAATTACTTTCGGATTATTTTGAATTTCAACCGGCAGACCTTCTGCGATTTTTTTTCCGTAATCAAGAACAAAAATTCTTTCACAAATTCCCATAACGACACTCATGTCGTGCTCAATTAGTAAAATCGAAATATTGAACTTGCTCTGCACGTCTTTAATCAATCTCATTAAATCAATTTTTTCTGTAGGGTTCATTCCCGCCGCCGGTTCATCGAGAAGTAAAAGTTTCGGAGACGTTCCGAGCGCTCTGACAATTTCTAATTTTCTTTGTTCACCATAAGGAAGCGAGGTTGCAAGCTCATTTTCATCATGAAGCAAATCAAACATCTCCAGCAGTTCGGTTATTTTATCTTCAAGCTCTTTTTCTTCTTTAGTAAATCCCGGCATTTGAGTAATGGAGGAAAAAAATCCGTTCTTAATGCTCTTGCCAAATGATACTCTAACATTATCACGCACACTCAATGACGGAAACAATCTTATGTTCTGAAATGTCCTGCTTATTCCTAAATCCGATACCTGATACGGTTTATAAGGAACAAGACTTTTCCCTTCAAACAATACATCGCCCTCGGTTGGGTCATAAACACCCGTGATAATATTAAACACTGTAGTCTTTCCTGCTCCGTTCGGACCAATCATTCCAATGAGTTCATTCGTACCGACGTGTGTGTTCAATTTATCCACACAGGTTAGTCCGCCGAAACGCATCGTAACATCTTTTATTTCAAGAATCTTATCAGACATTTTTTTTAACTACGAATTATCTTAATAAATTAAAAAACTAACCACAGATTAACACAAATTAGCACAGATTTTTTAAATCTTTTCTTTGTGTTTTTGTGCTTTCGTATTTTTGTGTTAAGAAATTTTTCTTTGTGCTTCTTTGTGCTCTTCGTGGCAAAATCACCCATTTACATCAACCTTCTCTTTCTTCTTAAATGAAAACTTCGGAATTTTCATTCCGAACAATCCTTGCGGACGTGTTAACATCATTATGATTAACAGTAACGAATAAATCACCATTCTGTATTCCGATACTCCGCGCAACAGTTCAGGTAATATCGTCAATATAATTGCCGCAAGTATAACACCAAATATGCTTCCCATTCCTCCGAGAATTACCATCACGACTATTTCAATCGAACGTATGAAATTAAAATCTTCGGGATTTATATATTGCGCATAATGCGCGTAAAGCACACCCGCAAGTCCCGCAAAAAAAGCACCCGTAACAAATGCAACAACTTTATATTTAGTGGTATTAATACCCATTGCTTCGGCAGCAATTTCATCGTCTTTGACTGCAATAAATCCGCGTCCGTATGTCGAATTAATCAGATTATAAATCACATATATCGTCAATGCTGCAATTCCAAATACCCAGAAAAAATCAGTGTATTTTTCTAAGCCATAAAAAGTAAAAGTTACTCCCGGTTCATCAGGAAGCATTTCTAAACTTTTCACGCCATTGCTGTAAATGTAAACTCCTCTGAATCCCTGCGACGCGCCAACAACATCCATACCCTGAATTATAACGCGTATGATTTCACCAAAACCCAACGTTACAAGTGCAAGATAATCACCTTTTAACCTCAATGACGGCACACCGACAATTAAACCCACAATGGCTGCAGATATTCCTCCGATTATCAACAGAATTAAAAAAGCAATTGCATTTCCGGGAAAGCTTGTTCCGAACGTGTTCATAAAAAACGGTCCGAAGTATGCACCGATTGCTGCAGACACATAGGCACCGATTGCCATGAATCCCGCATGCCCGAGCGAGAACTGTCCCGTAAAACCGTTGATTAAATTTAAGCTTGTGGCGAGGATTATGTTTATGCCGATGAAAATTAAAATCTGGTAGTAGTAAGCATCCATAGAGTCCTTAAAAAAATTCAACCCAAACAGGACAAGTATGGTAACAAGAAACAGTAGCTTACTTTTCATTTAAAAGAAATTTCGAAGTTGTTACAAAATTTTATAAAGGTGTAAAATAACGGAAAAAAATGAATTATTTTAGGTAGGTATAATGGACTTAATATCAATATATCAATAAAAGTTGATTAAGATATTCCTTAAAACTTATAATCCCGACAAGTCGGGACTTCGCAATGCTCAGCTTTATTACTTTATAAATTGAGGATGTGGTGGGCGATAAAGGACTCGAACCTATAACCCCCTCGGTGTAAGCGAGGTGCTCTAGCCAATTGAGCTAATCGCCCTTGAATAACAAAAATAGCTTATTTAGAGAAAAATTTCAATTCATGGATTAATAATTACATACCATAAAAATTTATAGTATAAATTATTTTATTCATTTATATTGAATGAGTATGCAAATTATCTCTCTTAAAGAAGCCCGTTATCTTGCTTTGCTCAATCAAAAGCTTTATCATACTCACCTTCCAAGAACAAAAAATGATTTATTAAAAATAATCGAGCAAATTGGTTATGTTCAGATTGATACGATTTCAATTGTCGAGCGCGCGCATCATCATGTTCTGTGGACAAGATTTCCCGGTTATCAAAAATCGATGCTCGATGAGCTTGTAAAAAACAAAAAAGTTTTTGAATACTGGTCGCATGCCGCCGCATATCTGCCGATGAGAGATTTCAGGTTTTCACTCCACAGAAAAAATGCTTACAAAGAAAAATATAAAGACTGGGCTAAGAAAAACCGCAAGATTTTGAATTACGTATATGATAGAATAAAAAACGAAGGAGCATTGCAATCGCGCGATTTTGAGCATCCGCCACGCAAGTCCGCGGGCTGGTGGGATTGGAAACCAACGAAAGACGCTCTCGAGTTTTTATTTCACAGCGGTGAGCTTGTAATTCGAGAAAGAAAAAATTTTCAGAAAGTTTATGATATACCTGAACGCGTGCTTACACAAAAAATAAACACAATACTTCCATCTGAAGCTGAATACTCGGAGCATCTCATAATGAAAGCAATCAATGCAAACGGTTTTGTCTCTGAAAAAGAAATTACATATCTGCGCAGGCATCACCAACAAACAACAAAGTCAGTTTTGAATAACTTATTAGAATCAAAAAAAATAATTCCGCTAAGAATAAAAGAAATTGAAAAAGAAAATTATTATACTACTGAAAAAACCCTTAAAAGCATAGATAAAATATTATCTAAAGATGTTCTTCATATTTTATCCCCATTCGATAACCTTATAATTCAACGAAAACGTTTGAATACTTTATTTAACTTTGACTACACAATTGAATGCTATGTCCCTGCCCCTAAAAGAAAGTATGGATATTATGTTCTCCCGATTTTCTATAAAGATAAATTCATCGGGCGTCTCGATGCAAAAGCTGACAGGCAAAAAAATTCTTTCAGAATAATAAATTATTTTTGGGAAGATACATTTAAGTTTACAGAAAGGTTCAAAAAAAAATTTAATAAAAAATTAAGCGCTCTTGCAAGATTTGCAGGCTGTGAAAACAATGAAAACCCCTTATAAACCGGCATAGGAACTTTGAAACAAAAAACAGTATTTAATATTGTTAAACCACCTGCAATGAACCTGGCAAAATCAATTTTAATACTTTTCCTTATACTTTCTTCTTTTGCTTTTATTAGCTGCAACAATAATAACCCTGTTACAACTAATGATTTGCTTCCGAGAAACAACAACAAGCTTATTGAGATGTTCACAAACACGCGATGCACGGTTTGTCCTCCCGCAAATGAATACTGTACTGCAGTTGAAACCGGAAGCGGCATTACGACTGATGATTCATCTGTAATAATAATACGGTACCATACAACATTATATCCGAACGACCCGTTTTATGATTTTAATCCGACTGATAATTTTGCAAGACAAAGTGTTTATAATGCGGGGACGGCAAACCCTAAAGCATATCTCGGCGGCACTTTCATGGGCGTCTTTAACAATGCCGGATGGACAACTCAAATAAATCAATCTCTTATTTCGGAAAATCCTCTCTCATTGGCAATTTCAAAAACATATGATTCCACTGCAAGAACAGGAACAGTTAATTTGAAAGTTTCGAATTTTGAACTTAATGCATCTGATAGTTTAATATTATTTGTTATGCTTACGGAATCTCCCATTTCTTATTCAGCCCCAAACGGTGAAAATGTTTTTTATGACGTGCTTCGTTTTATAAAACCCTCACCTGACGGACAGCACATAACTCTTGAGGTCAACAAAAATTCTTTTTATGAATTTGGTTTCTCTCTCGACCCCGTCATAAACGAGAACAACGCTTATGTCATTGCCTTTGTTCAGAATAAAAAAACTCTGCAGGTTTATGGAGTAGAGAAAGCAAAATTGATTAATCCCTGATATAGTTGTGTCGTGCTTTAAGAGTATATTTTTATAATTTAATTATCATTCCAATTATTGTATATTTATATACAACTCATTCTCATCGTTAAATTTTACTCATTTGCTCGTCCCGAAACTTTACACTACTCTTAAATCTTACACCAAACAACAATTTTATAAAGATGTTTTTGCGGGATTAATTGTCGGCATTGTTGCTCTGCCGCTTGCGATTGCTTTTGGAATTGCCTCCGGGGTCTCACCGGAAAAAGGAATAATTACCGCAATAATAGCAGGATTTATTATCTCATCATTAGGAGGAAGCAAAGTACAAATCGGCGGACCCACAGGAGCATTCATCGTTATTGTTTTTGGAATCGTTCAGAAATACGGCTTGGATGGTCTTATGATTGCTACAATTTTATCGGGAATAATTTTGATTCTTATGGGTTTCCTTAAGCTTGGCACACTGATAAAATTCATTCCGCTTCCGATAATCACCGGTTTCACATCAGGCATTGCAGTCATAATTTTTTTTACACAGATAAAAGATTTACTCGGTTTGCAGATAGCCGAGCTTCCATCAGAATTATTAGAAAAGATCCCTGTTTATTTTGAGAATATTCTTTCATTTAATTTACCGACGGTTTTGCTTTCAACAGGAAGTATTTTAATGATAACGGTTTTGCCAAGATTTACAAAAAAAATCCCTGCTACTATAATTGCATTAGTATTAGGGACTGCCGTTGCTTATTTTTTCAATCTTAATGTTGAAACTATCAGCTCGAAATTCGGAGTTATTGCCAATACATTCCCTTCTCCTTCAGTGCCGGGAATTACGTATGATAAAATTTATAATTTAATTGGTCCTTCTTTTACAATTGCTCTTCTTGCGGCAATAGAAACTTTATTATCTGCAGTCGTTGCCGATGGAATGATTGGCGGAAGGCACCGCTCTAATATGGAGCTGGTTGCAAACGGTGCAGCGAATCTTGTTACTCCCTTATTCGGTGGCATCCCCGCAACAGGAGCGATTGCAAGAACGGTGACCAACATCAAAAACGGCGGAAGGACACCGGTAGCAGGAATTGTTCATTCCATTACTTTGCTTCTTATAATGATTTTCTTCGGACAATATGCGGGAATGATACCTCTGTGTGTTCTTGCATCCATACTTGTCATTGTTGCTTACAATATGTCAGAATGGCGCGAGTTCATTGCTCAACTCAAAATGCCGAAAAGCGACGTTGCAGTTCTGATAACTACTTTTACATTAACAGTCTTGTTCGATTTAACAATTGCAATTGAAGTCGGAATGATTCTTTCAGCACTGCTTTTCATGAATCGCATGGCACAGGTAACGAATATTGGAATAATAAAAAGAGAATTTGATGAAGGTGATGCGGTTGAAACTATGGAAAATTCTAATCTGAATATTCCTGACGGTGTAATAATATATGAAGTTAACGGTCCATTCTTCTTCGGCGCAGCAAGCAAGTTCAAGGAAGCTTCGAGAATAGTAAATGAAAATGTAAAAGTTATGATAATGAGATTAAGAAACGTTCCGGCAATTGATTCAACCGGTCTCAATACAATTGAAGATTTTTATGATGACTGTAAAAAGCATAATATCGTGCTTATATTGTCGGCGCTTCATACTCAACCATTATTTGCTGCGGAGAAATCCGGCTTAATTGATAAAATAGGCAGGGAGAACATTTGTGGTGATATTGACGATGCTCTCACCAGAGCGCGCAAAATTTTAAAAATCGCAATTTAGTTTTTTACGATGTTTCATATGTATCTAATTTATAATTTTATTATACATTTTATTATTGTATAATTATTTGCTTGAATCCAAACTCCTCAAATATTACGGAAGACTATCTAATCCTTTCCCTCAAAAACAGGGACGTGAATGCTTTGGAAATTTTATATAATAATTATTCCAAAGCTGTTTTTGCTGTTATCGTGAAAATTGTTAATTCGCGCGAGATTGCCGAGGAACTGATTCAGGATGTCTTCTTAAAAGTGTGGAATAATATCGCAACTTATGATAGCTCAAAGGGGCGTTTATATACCTGGTTAATTGGAATTGCGCGAAATTTATCAATAGATACGCTGCGTTCCAAGGATTATAAAAAGAATACTTACAAATCCCTCGACTACATAAATGACGTATCTTATAATGAACCCGGAGAAGAAGACCATAAGGCAATTGAGCTTGAAGGAGTTAATAAATATTTGGAAAAGCTTAAGGAAGAACAAAGAATTTTAATTGACCTTTCCTACTTTCAGGGCTTCACCCAGAAAGAAATCTCCGAACAATTAGGCATGTCATTAGGAACGGTCAAAACACGAATACGCTCGGCTATGATTAAGCTTAGAGAATTAATGAAAGAAGAAAATTTAATTTAGTTGAAGTCATTCCCGCGAAGGCGGGAATCCCGGTAACAAACTAAAAGATTATTAGTTAAAATATATTTGAACATTAAAGAATACATAGAATCCGGAATACTTGAATTATACGTCGCGGGAATGCTGTCCCCTGAAGAAAACCGTGAAGTAGATTTAATGGCACAACAATATCCTGAAATAAACCGGGAGATTGAAAACATTATTAATGCCGTTAATACTTATAATGCTTCTCAGGCAACACCTCCTCCTGTAAATACGATTGAGAATCTAAAAGCAAAAATATATAAAGAACAGACTGTTCCTCCCTCAACTGATTTCAACATTAAAACCGGCGGAAAAAATGTCCGGCAATATTCATATACATATTATAAAGGTGCTTTCGCTGCATGTCTGGCTATGTTTATTATCAGTGCTGTGATTAATTTTATTTTGTGGAGCAATTACAATGAATCAAAAGATGAAGTCACACGATTAAATGCTGAGAAACTTATTATGGCGCAGGACAACGAAATGCTTCAGAAAACCTTGAATAAGAAAAACACCGATATGGCAATGTTCACAGATACGTCATCTATGATTGTTGATTTGAAAGGAACACAAATGTCACCTGACTCGCGCGCAATGGTTGTATGGAACAAACAAAACAAAGAAGTTTATCTCGACGTTATGAATATGCCACTTCCTCCTCCTGATAAGCAATATCAGCTCTGGGCAATTGCAGGCGGAAAACCTGTCGATGCAGGTATGATTGAAATGCCGTCCGAGGCAGCCGGTCTCCATAAAATGAAAGTCATTCGCGAAGCAGAAGCGTTTGCAATCACTCTCGAACCAAAAGGCGGCTCCGTCAATCCAACCCTCGATCAGATGTACGTCATGGGCGCAATGGGAAGCAAGTAGATAACCTTTTAATACCAAAAAGATATAAAAAAGATATATTTTTGATATATATTAAAAATATATTTTTTTTATATAAAAATTTATTATATATTATTAACTGATAGTTATGTAAAAGTAACTATTAAGAAGTCTGGCTGAGCTGATGATAACTAATGGTTGGAGGCGAGAGTGGGATTCGAACCCACGAATGCTAGTAGGCACTTACAGATTTTAAGTCTGTTGTCTTCAACCACTCGACCATCTCGCCAGACTTCTTAATATCCAATCGAAACAATACATATCTCGAAGTCTATTTAACAAAAAATTTTTAAAGAACTTTTGTTATATCAAAATTAACACAACTGTTTTTTAAATGCAAAGGGTAAAATGCAAATTTCACTATTGACATTTCTATTTTTTAAATAATTTAATGTATTTTCAAAATATATGGGAATGTAGGATATAAAAGGAAAATTAATTCAAAAAAACGCCGTCACCTGCGCTCTTCCTGTGTGAATAACTCTCTTTGAACCTTCAAGGCGTCCGTCGTAATTCACCGATGCCTGAATATTTTTACTTAAGCTGTAATCAAAAATTCCTCTCCAGAAATAACTCTTGCCGTTCACTCTGCCGTTTGTCAGCTCATAAGGAAACGTCAAAAGGTTTTCATTCATAATAATATCATCGCGTTCAATCTCAACGCGCACTCTGCCGATTGTCGCAAATGAATATATGAACCTGAAAATCTGCTGATTGATATCTGCATCAGTCGGAGTTGCAGGATAAAAATCAGTTGCTTTGGTAAAATTAATTAAGAACCCGCTTTCGATTTGAGGCAGAGGTCTGTAAGCAAAATCAAAAGTAATTCCATCAGATGAAATATTTCTGTTTCTTATCGAACCAACCGGCGCAATGTTTCTATCGGTTTTGTTCAGGTAATCAACCTGCATTCCGATATCGGTTGATAAACCGACTTTCAATCTAAGTGAACGCTGAATGTTCAACAACCTCTCATTCCCGCTGCTGTACTGGCTGAACCCGCGAGTCTGAATAAATCTGAATCTCGCAGAGTAGTCTGCATTATTCTCAAACAAGTTCACATCCTGCTGGAACAACTGTAAACCCTGTAATGTATTTTGCTCATTTAAAAAACTATCGAAGTGCAGAAAATAAATATTGTTTGTGTTCGGATCAGTACTGTTTTCATCGATACGATAAAATGATTCTGCTGTAATGTTTTTTATTATAGTACTTAAAAAGTTATTATTCTGTAAATTTAAAAATCTGTCCGGCTTAAATGTAATTTTCGCAGATGTTCTCAAATTCACCGTCGGGAAAAATTCATTTGTAGGAATGTTCAACCTCACATAATCACCGCCGAAATTCACAAGCTGAAAATCAAACTCATCGAGTATGCCGTTATTATTAATATCACCAAGATAAATATAATTTCCCTCACCGACAGGAACTTTCACAAACTGCCGTTCTATTTTTGCCGTTCTGTCGCTTGAAACATTATAAAATAAATCCGTTACCAATCCGGTTGTCAACGGGTCAATTCTGATTTGTGAATTCACAAGCACAGATTTATTATCCACGTTTCCTAATTGTGTTGCAAACTGAGAAAATTCTTTATCACGGAAGCCAATATCGAATCCCGCAGTTACAAAGCTTATCCCTCTATATATGAGTCCGTATTTCTGAATGTATGTATTCGAAAAAAAATCAAGAAAACCCTGATTAACGGTTTCGTCCCTGCGGTAATTATACTGCGCAAAAACATCGAAGTTATAAATATTTCTCACAGCAATAGTCGGGATATACTCACTGAAAGCAAAGCTTGATATTTGCAATGTGTCGAGAGCGTTTGCAGTAAAATTATTTCTCTTCGACTCAGCATTGAAAATAAATTTCATATCAAGATATGGCTGAGTGTTAAAATAAATATCCTCTTCACTTGCATTAAAATATTTTTTATATCCAGCTTCACCATAATGTTTAATCCAGTTGCCTCGCGATGTTGCCAAATCATTTCTACTGTTTAAGTAATCAACACGGTATTTCATCGTCGGCAGATTTAACGAATCCCCCAGTAAAAATGCTTCACCGATATTTCTGACCGAGTTAAAAATCTCTCCTCTCAGCAATTGACCGAAGTTATAATTAAATCCTAAATATTTCCCCGGAGCAAAAAATAAATTTCCTTCTCTGAAGTTTTCCGTTTGATGCGTAGAGTCGTTCACGTCAAAGTTTCGCTCGAACTCAACACTGCTAATTCTGTCAAGCGAAGCAAAATTTTTGTTAACCAGTCGTTCCTTGTATGTAAAATTAAAATTGTTTAGCTCCATTCCAAGAAAATTTAGCTTATCTTTTTTATAATTTACAATCCCGAGCAACGCAAGACCTCCGTATTTACTGTCGGCAATTCCCGAAAATTTATTTGCATCAAAATACGAATACGCTGACTCAACTCTTATGTTAAAATCTCCATTTTTATCGGGAGAAAAATCCAGCCCTGCATTCACAACCTGAAACGCTGTCGGCATGGGCAGCAAAATAATCGGAGCATAATTCCCGCTGTCACGCCCGACATATCTGTATTCAAGCGAACTGATTTGCGTGTAGCTACCCCGCCCCGCACCAACAAAAGTAAATGTTACATTATACTGCGCAGAGTCCGTCCCCGGAGTAAACACATATATGGTATCTCCCCCTTTGGAGGGGGTTGGGGGGAGGACACGTGCATATGCGCCATTCCCAATATTGTTCAGCGTATCCAACCCGACAAAAGTTACTCCCGACTTCACCGCTTTAAACCTGTCGGCTCCCGCATTTGCAAGAATTTGTTTATCCTGCTCGCTCAGGCTGAAATCAATCGTCTTATCCTGATCATCAAAGTCCCTCACATACGCGACCGAAAAATTTAATTTGTTACCAAAAAACTTTAAGCCGTTTTTTCCCGCAAGCAAAGTCCGCGAGTATCTTCTGTCGGAATATTCAAAGTCCACAACTATCCTCGTATTCGATGTAATGATTCTGCGATTCTTAAAAGTCACCGCACCGATTCCATAATCAATAACATAATCTTCATTCTCACCGCGCGTCATCAAAATTCCATCGATATAAACCCGCTCCGTTCCCGAAAGCACAAGAATGTTCACTTCGTTTTCCGTTCCCGTCAGCTTATATGGTCCCTGCACACCGTCGATGCCGTTGAAAGAATTTGAATTGAACTTCCCTCTCTGCACCGCACCCGACAAAACCAAATCACCAAAACCAAACTCGCCGTATCCCTTCGCTCCCTGAATCTTTCTTTGAAACTTCACAAACTCCGAGTTCACAAAATCCAGCTCGATGTCACCGATGGTCGTCGTAACATTATTGCTTCGCAGCTCAATGAAAACTTTATCAAGCTCCTGAAGCTTTTGCGTATTGCCTTCCGGCTGAATCGGTGTGCTTTCATCGGTAAGCGCGGCAGTGATTTCAATGTCATTCGAAATTTTTCCATTCAATTGCAATCTGAAACCCGAGTTCAGCGACAAATCCCGGTTAGAACCAAAATTAAATCCGCGGAAAATGCTTCCTGATTTTTCAAGCTGTGTTCCTTCAAAAATATTTTCAATAAAATCTTTTCTCTGTGTTGCTATTTCAATCGTGTCACCCGTAATCGTATCGCGCTCGGTTATGATTTCAAAATTCGAGTACTCATCCCTGAAAGTATATGGAAACAAATCATACTCAACACTCAAATCATAAATGCGGTTTGTATCGAGCTCATACTTTGAAAAAATATCATCACTCAAAGTAATCTCGCCATTTTTATAATTTATCTTGTAATCACTCGCGGGAGAAAGTTTAATGTTTTTATGAACCGGCGCATCACCGAAATCAAGCGTAAGAATTTCCGAATACTGAATAATAAACTTTGCACCCGTCTTCACAACCGTATCGGTCGCACTCACCTGAAAAATATCTATCTTGGCATTAGGATTATTGAGAGGATTGTCTTGTGCCTGTGAAGATAAATGAAAGATACTCACATATATACATGTGAGTAATAGGAAGCAAAATATTTTTCTGAGCTTATATATCAAATATAACCGTTTTAAAAAATTTGTCACCCTGAACTTGTTTCAGGGTCAACGTCATGTTTCAAGTTTTCTCAGCGTTTATCATAACTATCTTATAAAATCAGCGTTGAAACTCTAAATTACTTCTAAATTTCTTAAAAAACGGTCTAAATTTGCATATATAAGTTAGAATTTATTTAATTGAGAATTAATTTATAATGATTATTTACTCCATAAAAGCCAAATAAGTTCTTTAGAAAATTTGAAAATAAAATTCCCCTTTTGAGAGGGGTGGCAGCGAAGCTGACGGGGTGTGTAAGTCCTCCTTTGGAGGAGGATTTAGGAGGAGGACATTTTTGCTTTTTTACTTTTGCCTTTTCACACTCTTGGAATATTTATCCAACTTTCATTGTTAATAACAATAAGCAATAGAAACAACTCCATGCAAACCAAACAAAAAGAAATCAAAAAAATCGGCGTACTCGGCTCCGGTGTTGTTGCAAAAACTCTCGCGGAGGGATTCAAAAAGCACGGCTACGACGTGATGATGGGAACGCGCTACGTTGACAAGCTCAAAAACTGGACTGAGGCAGGCAACAAAGCAGGCACGTTCAAGGAAGCGGGAAAGTTCGGCGACATACTCGTGCTTGCAGTCAAAGGCAGCGCTGCCGAAAACGTTCTCGGCGTCATAGATGACCGCGACCTTCAGGGAAAAATCATCATCGATACCACAAACCCGATTGCCGATGAACAGCCCGTCAACGGTGTCATCAAATTTTTCACCGAGCTCAACTTCTCTCACATGGAAAAGCTTCAGCGCGCATATCCCGAAGCAAAGTTTGTGAAGGCGTTCAGCTGTGTCGGAAACGCTTTTATGGTCAACCCCGATTTCGAAGACGGCAAGCCGACGATGTTCATTGCAGGCGACAGCGACGAAGCAAAACAGAAAGTAACGGAAGTTCTCGAAAAGTTCGGATGGGAAGTCGAGGATATGGGCAAAGCGGAAGGCGCGCGTGCAATCGAACCACTCGCGATGCTATGGTGCATCCCCGGCATCGTAAAGAATCAATGGAACCACGCGTTTAAGTTGCTTAAGAAGAAGGTGGAGTGAGGAGTTTTTAAAAACCTTACCACGAATTAACACAAATTATCACAGATTAATTTTATAAAACTCCACTAATGTCATTCCAGCGAAGGCTGGAATCCAGGCAAAAATGATTCAAAAGTTAGTCAGCATATCACTCAAATATTTTTTCTGAAGTAACTCCTCTATTATTTTATATTAAACAACTGTATCAAGATTCTAGAAACATCTAGCCTAGATTCCGTGTCAAGCACGGAATGACAATTGATGTTCGGATGGGAAGTCGAGGATATGGGCAAAGCCGAAGGCGCCCGCGCAATTGAGCCGCTCGCGATGCTATGGTGCATCCCCGGCATCGTAAAAAATCAATGGAACCACGCCTTTAAGTTGTTGAAGAAGAAGGTATCATAAATTTCCTCTTTATGAAAGGGGTATCAACGAAATGACGGGGAGTGTCCTTCTGAATTTGTTTCAGAGCCAACACTTTTGTTTTCTATTTTAAATATATCTCGCAATAATGAATTTACTGATGGCACACTTTCATTTTCAATCTCATTTAATGATTTACCATTCTTGTCTTTCCAGTGTTTACGACCATTAATGCTATATCCCACAATAATTGCAGCTGCCGCGGATGGAGATTTAAAAATAGTATCTTCTTGAAAAATATATTTATCATTTATTAATTTTAATCGGCCGTTTTCAATGAGTCGTTCTCTATCCTCTTTATATCCTTTTTGTAATCCTTGGATGTTTTGAGTTGCCTCCGAACCTTTTAACACTACTATTCCTTCATCTGTTTGAAGTGCTTTTGCGGTAAGCCCCGACACAGATAAGAAGAGTTCCCTACTGTCGCTTGAATTGTATTCGTTATATTCAACTTTATCAAACGTTTTTTCTACAACTTTAGTTGGGTTAATTTCCTCTAAAAGTTTGTGACCCAATACTCCAAGTAATAACTTAAGATAAATTAAAAATTCTTCCATTGCATCTTTATCAGGTAATGGTAACAATGGAGCGGTAGAATGATTATTATTATCTACTTTATAACGTTTTATTTTAAATGATAATTCAATAACTCGGCTTTCAAGATATTTAACATGGGATTTAGTCAAATTTTCGTCCTTACTAACAATAAAAATTACTTCGTTCCAAAAATCTTTTTTTAAAATGTGTTCTTGAAGTCGTTCAAAAACATTTTCAGCCTCACCAATATAGACTTTAGGTTCGCTAGTTTCTTCGTCTTGACCGAATAAAAAGTATATGCCAGGTCTTTTAACATCAGGTTGATCTGTTAATTCACTTATCTTTAATCGTGGACAAGAAATTGATTTAATTGTTTGATTTACAACTTCTCCAACTTTTATACCAGTAACAGTTCCATCCTTTAAATAAATTCTTATACTTTTTCCGAATTCCGACATTTATGTGATTTAGGCAAATAAATCTAGTAAATTAAGTTTTTAAAATAAATATGAAAAATAAACAAGTCCAAGATAACCGTAGATTAGAAATAACAAAAATCCCTCAATGCATCTCCCCGTTTCCACTACTCTCTTCCACCCGCTTTCCGGCGGTGAATTCGATTGTCATGATGACTTTCTGCACGTGCATTTCTTCGTCTGTGTATTCGATTTCGATTGGCAGTCCCTCGACCAGCCCCGTGCTTCTGCCGGGTGATGAAGTGAATTTCGAATACTGAAATCTCAATCCGCCGAAAAGCGGCTTCTTGATTTTTCCGAGCTCCTGCGAGTAGCCGTAACTTACCGAGTAAGAACCAATAGCACTCACGCACACCGAGCTTGGCTCTTCATTGTTCAGCCGCAGTTCAAAACAGGTTTTTTTCAGCAGCAGGTAAATCAGCCCGACAAAAATAAGCACCGCCACGGCAATCAGCCCGATTAAAATAAATAATCTCCACGGACCGTATTTCATTTTTATCTCAAGCGGAATCTGCGTCGAGATTTTTTTATCTTTCAGCACGGGTCTGAAAATCTGCGGCACCGACTGCAGCGCAAACAGCTCATTGAACTGGCTTATGTACTGCTCATCGAGCGCAATGTCGGTATTCGTAACGTCGAGAATTAAATTCCCGCCGATTGTAAAGTCCTCTTTGAAAATTGTGTTAAAAGAAAAATTCGGAGTGATATCAGGCAGGTTAAAAATAACCGAGAACCCCTTCACCTCTCCTTCAGGCGAAACGTTGCTCACCGTCGATGGCGTGATTGTCTGCGTGCCGAGCGACTTCACGGAGTAATCACTCGACTTGAAATCATCGAGCTTTACATTCAGGTTTGCGCTCTTGATTTTATAAGGATACAAATTCGATTTCAGCGTGAGGTCATTGAAAACTTCCTGGTATGCCTGCCCCTCTTCGAAGCCGAACCCGCGCAAAGTTTTTCCGTCGAAGTAAAGTTTGCCTTCGGAAATTCTGCTCTGCGTTTTTTGCGGAACAAGAACAACCGTTCCGATATCGAGCGGCTTAAGCGTGATGGGCTTCTGGCGAATGCCGACCCCCCGAAGCTGTGCATCGTAAGCATCGTATTCCTGCTGTGTAAGCTCGGTTGGTGAGTACACCATCGCATAAACAACATATCCTTTCGAGAGCCGTCCTTCTTCTGTGATTGTTTCGGGAATCGGGTAAAGTAAAATTTTTCTTATGTTCGCATCATTGCGGAGACGCTCATAAAACTCAACAGTATTTTGAAAACTTGAATCCCCCTGTCCGCTCACGTCATTGATGTTGTCGGTAAGCAGCCAGATAATCCCGCGGTCGCCGTCGAGCGATTTTATTCCGTCATCAAGCGCCTGAATCAAATCTGTTCTTCCTAAGTCGCCGTCTTTTCCGCGCATAAGCTGAAAATCTCCGATGACTTTATTCAGGTCAATCGTATTTCCCGCTCCCTCAAATAAAACTTTCGGCGAAGTTATTCCCCTGCTTGGCTCGGTCTTTGTGAAAAGCAAAACACTCGCCTCATCACCCGGCTTAACGGAATTCTTTATCAACGCTTTTGAAAATAATTTAAATGCGCTGTTCGCCTCTCTATAATAACCCGACATACTCCCCGAGTTATCAAACAAGAAAACTATTTTGTCATTTGCGTTTGCAAACGCAGAACACAAAAGAAAAATTATTATTAGAATTTTTTTCATAAACTTTTATAAGTTGTCATTCCCGCGCAGGCGGGAATCCAAACGAATATTATTCAAGAACCAATTATTTTATATTCAGGACAGATTATAAAATTTTTTAAATTAAGTATCATCTGGACTAGATTCCCGCCTTCGCGGGAATGACAAATAGAATCCTCTCTCGAGAGGGGTGTCAACGAAGTTGACGGGGTGTGTTACCCCTTTCCTCATATATGTATATTCAACTTATCATTAGAAAACGCAGTAAGCACTCCCTGATGCGTGAGAACATAAATAAGACTCCTGTCAAACACAACCGAAATTATCTCCTGCGTAATATTAAAATCTTTCGAGCTTAATATAAATCCTTCCGCCTCCTGAATCTTATTCAGGTTATAGAATATAACTTTGTTACGTCTCGAAATCGCAAGAACGTTCTTGCTGATTGCCTCTATAATATTTTCTTCTGTGTCCTCATAATGCGTGACAAGCACTCCGTTAATTTTATAATGATACCATCCGCTTCCTGTCCCGAGAAAAACGTTCTCGCCGCTTCCGCCGCCTGAGTTAATAAAATTTTCTTTTATCCCCGTGAACTTAAACACATTATCGTTATGCATCACATCAAGGAAATAAACCTCGTTATTATTCACAAGCACTATGCCTTTGTTAATCGCAAATATAAAGCTCCGCTCATTCGTCTCAAAGCCAAGTTCGATAATCTCAGTTTCATTTTTTTTGAGATTAATTATAACACACTTATCATCAAAAATAAAATATGCCTTCTCATTATGCACAACGATTCTATCTGAAACAAATTTTTCAATCTTTACTTCATTAAGCGTAATATAATTACTCTGCTTAACATCATACAAAATTATCCTGCACTTCTTTTGCTCATCCGAATACTCCGCAAACAACAAATTATTTTCATAGCGGTTCAGGTTTGTCCATATATAAAAGCTTTCATCCGCATTAAACAAAGCTTCTTTATTGCTCTCACTGACTTTATAAATTCTTTTGAGAGAGTTAACATAAATCTCATCTTCGACAATCAATCCCGTTTTTTCGACAAGCTCATTATCTAAAACAACTTTTCCTTTTAGTTCACCTGAATCTTTATCAATAAAATAAACCGTTCCCTTCGTAGAAACCAATACTAGATTTTTGTTATCCGCAAGCACTGAGCTGTAAAACTCATCCTTGAACTCAATCGAGAATTTTTTTCTGAATCCGCTTTCTATTCCCCCGGGAAACTCAATCAGGGAATCATAAAACTTATTCGCCCCCTGATTTCCCGCATAATAAAAATTCGCAGGCACAATAATAGACGATGCCGGTTCTGTAATCTTATCCGCGATAATAATCTGCTCTTCGAGAGTCTGTTCAAGATTTACTTCAATCTTCCCCTTCTCGTCATCATCAAATGATATTTCTATTTTGTCAGTCATTTTCTTATTTGAAGTCATTCCCGCGCAGGCGGGAATCCCATTACTTCGGTAACAACTTTATTCTTTCTTTATGCACACTCAACTTCCCGCTTGATGCTTTTTCAAGACGGTCGTTAATCGCAACTCCCAGCCCCTCATCTGCAACTTTCTTTGCAACGATGTACGAATATCCCTTCTCATCAAGCTCTCTTATATCCTTGAATAAATTTTTCGCAATTTCTTCAAGTGAGCTGTATTTTTCAAAATCCAGCTTGCCAACCGATTTATTAAAAGCAGAGAAGCTTATATCTTGTGACTCTATTATATGCAAAGGGGTTTCAGGTGCGTAATGGTTTTTCATCTGTCCCGGAGAATTTATAATTTCTTCTTTATCACGTTCTTTAACTTTTCTTCGAAGCGCTTTCTCGATTTGTTCTTTTGAAATAAATCCAGGTCTTAGCAATGTAATTCCCTTTCCCGAGCAGTCAATCACCGTTGACTCGATTCCAATCTCGCATTTCCCGCCATCAAGTATAAAATGCACTCTACCGTTTAATTCTTTAAATGCTTCTTCCGCACTTGTCGGAGAAACTTTCCCTGACCTGTTGGCAGAAGGCGCGCACAGTGGACATTTCAAGCTTTTCAAAAGCTCCCTTGTCATTTCATGCGCAGGGAACCGCACCGCAACGGTATCTAACCCCGCAGTAACAATATCGGGAATAATTTTTTTCTTTTTCAAAACAAATGTCAGTGGACCCGGACAAAATTTTGAAATAAGCTTCAAAACAAAATCAGGAATTTCCTCTGCAATTTCTTCAAGCATCTTCTCGTCATATATGTGCACAATCAACGGATTAAATTTCGGACGTTCTTTTATCTCATAAATTTTCAGAACCGCATCAGGGTTATATGCCTTAGCTGCCAGACCATACACCGTTTCAGTCGGAATCACCGCTGCTTCATTTCTCATCAAATCCAAACAAACTTTATCTATATCTTTTGTTATTATTGTTTCCAAATCGGGGAGTTAATGTGAATGTTTTATATGTAATTGATTTTCAAGATGCTTTACACGCTTAAATAATCCGCTGAACTTCATCAAAAGATAAATTATAAACGACAGCATTAGAATCATGCAGCCTGTCAGTAAGAAAAATATTCTCACAAAGAATGAAGTCACCTCAAGAAGTGGATTATAAACTGTTGATTCAATAATTTTATTCTGAACTCTTTTATAATTACTCTCGTCAGGTTTATTTTCAGAGAAAAAAGTTTTTATTTTGTCAATTTGATACTGAACTTTTTTTACTTGGTAAAGAACATCATCAATTTTATCATCAACCTGATTTACATATCCGATTTTTACACCCGATTTTTCTAATGAATACTGCGAAAGCGAAGTCATCGGCGCTTTAAAAATCGTCCCGCCACCAAGCGCAAGAAGCACAAACAAAATTCCTATTATAAGCGTTACATAATAAAGATTTTTCATGATTTAGAAATATATTTTTTTAACCTCTCAAATTATATTCTGTTTCTTATGCCTAAATTATCTCCTTAATTTGTGTTAATTTATATAGTTATGCATACGGAACTATCAGATTTAACGGAACTCGGAGTAAAGCTCAAGAAAAAAGCTATAATCCTTTCATTGACGATAGGAATTACACTCTTTTTCGTCAAAATTGCAGGTTATTGGCTCACCGGCTCTGCAGCAATTTTGTCCGATGCTCTCGAATCCATCGTTAATATCATCGCCTCGGCTTTTGCATTTTACAGTTTAATCCTGACTCTCAGACCACCGAATAAAAATCTACCTTACGGTTACGGTAAAATAGAATATTTCTCAGCAGGGTTTGAAGGTGCGTTGATTGTAATTGCTGCGTTGTTCATAATGTATTATGGCGTAAAAGATATTATCGTCGGACCTGAGCTTGAAAAAGTTGATATGGGTGTTATTATAATTGCGTTCGCTTCCCTCGTTAATTTATTACTCGGACTTTACCTGATACGTTCCGGAAAAAAAACAAATAGTCTGATTCTTGTTGCTGATGGAAAACATATTCTTACCGATTCCATTACAAGCATCGCCGCGTTCGTTGCATTAATTTTAATTTTAATAACTGATTACATTTATTTAGACCCTATCGTCGCCATATTAATAGCGATGAATATTCTTTGGACAGGATTCAAGCTTATGAAAGCATCTGTCAGCGGGTTGATGAACCAGACCGACAAAGATACTTTACAAAAAATTGCCGACGCGCTTGAACAGGAAAAATTCAGAAACGGAAACATCATTGACATACACCAGTTAAGGTACTGGAAGTCGGGTGATAAATATTTTCTGGATTTTCACATTGCGGTTCCTGCTGATATGAAAATTGAACAGGCGCATAAAATCAATGAGGAGCTTCAGGATTTCCTCCGCAAAAAATTTAATACAACAGAACTTGAAATCATGATACACATGGACCCGTGCAAACCTCCTAAATGTCCTTTGTGCGGAGAGTCAAATTGTCAACACATAGATGAACGCATGAAGCTTCTGCCGAAATGGACTGTCGATAAAATTACCGGAGGTCCTGCATATGAAGCTTAAGTCGGTTTATATATGCCAGAACTGCGGATATAACAGCCCGCGATGGCTCGGCAAATGTCCTGAATGCCAGCAGTGGAATACTTTCCAGGAAGAAGTAGTTGAAGCAAAACAATCTAAAACAAAAAAATCCGAAGTTGCCGCAAAATCAGCAGAAATTGCGTTAATTTCAGATATCATATCAAACGATTACGAACGGACTAAAACAAACTTAGACGAGCTCGACAGAGTTCTCGGCGGCGGTTTGGTTAAAGGTTCGGTATTGCTCATCGGTGGTGACCCCGGCATCGGAAAATCAACTCTGATGCTTCAGATTGCCAACAACATAAAAGACAAAAAATTTTTATACGTAAGCGGTGAGGAATCTTCTTTCCAGATTAAACTCCGCAGCGACAGATTAAAGTATCATCTCAATAATTTTTATGTCGTATCGGAAACAAATTTAGAAATAGTCGAGTCGGTTGTAGAAAATGAAAAACCCGAGATACTCGTAATCGATTCCATACAAACAATTTACGACCCGAAGCTCGAAAGCGCGTCGGGAACAGTTTCACAGCTTCGCGATTGCACCTCTGCATTAATCAAGCTTGCAAAATCAAAAGGCATAATCGTCTTCATCGTCGGACATATTACAAAAGAAGGAATGATTGCAGGACCAAAAGTCCTCGAACACATGGTTGATGTTGTTTTGCAGTTCGAGGGTGAACGTACCCATTCATATAGAATCCTTCGCGGTATAAAAAACCGTTTCGGCTCGACAAACGAAATCGGAATCTTCGAAATGACCGATACAGGGCTTAAAGAAGTTTTAAACCCGAGTGAAGTTTTTCTCTCACAGAGAAATTACGGAGCATCGGGATGTATTATTTCATGCTCCATCGAAGGCAGCCGTCCCATCTTAATCGAAGTGCAGGGACTTGTAACTTCAACAAACTACGGCATGCCCCAGCGAACCGCATCGGGCTTTGATTATAAGCGTCTCAATCTTCTTGTTGCTGTTCTCGAAAAAAAACTTGGGCTTTTCTTAAATAAATCAGATATATTTGTAAATATAGCAGGCGGTGTGAAAATCGACGAACCCGCAATCGACCTTGCAATTGCAATGAGCATTTACTCATCGTCGCGTGATATTCCGCTTGATTCCGAAACCGTCGTGCTTGGAGAAATAGGGCTCTCGGGTGAAATCAGAACGATTTCATATATCGATAAACGAATCAATGAAGCCGCAAAGCTCGGCTTCAAAAAAATTATTATCCCAAAAGGAAATCTGAAAAACATTAATACAAAAAATTCTAAAATCGACATCGTTCCTGTGGAAAACATAAGAAACGCAATCGAACTATTGGTCTAACACCGATAGAACTAAACTTTACTTAAATGATAAAATCTGAAAAAGGAAAAGTTATAGTTCTTTCTGGTTTATCCGCTTCAGGGAAAACCACTTTAGCAAAGTTGTTAAGTAATGAATTGGGTTTACATTATGTTGAAGAACACAAAGAATGGATAAACAAAGTTGGCGTTATAAAAAAGCCATTAACACTTCAACAAAACCAAGAAAAACAATTATTTTTTTTAGAAATATTCAGCCATAGACAAGGGCATGTAAATAATTTAGTTAATAAAGGCATAAACGTAATCTGCGACTCTGATTTCACATCATCACTCGCATTTAACTATGCCTTTAAATTTGTCAACCCTGAGTTAAATGTATATGAATATATAAAAAATAAATATATCGAATCTCTGGAAAAGAATTTCATTGAACTTGCAGATGCTTATATTTTTTTAGATTGCACAGATGAAACCAGAAACACCAGGAGATCAAATGACAATTTGAGAACTAGAAACGATTTATTTTTTACTGATGATTTTTCAAGCCATGAAAGAGATTTTTTTGTAAACATATTTGGTTGTTCAGTTAATGACAATATAGTTAATTCAATATGCCATAATTATAATTCATTTAATGATAACAATTCGGAAATATTTCGTAAATATATCGATACTCTTTTGCAAAACAATTTCAATAACAACCTGAATAAATTTATTTCTAAAATCAAAAAAATAAATTAAATATACTATTAAATTATAAACTAACGAATGGAAAGTAAGTTTAAAACCCTCTACCGTCATATAATAGAAGAAGAAAGAAAAACACCTGAAGCATCGGGACAGCTCTCTGACCTGCTTGCGGATATTGCACTTGCGTGCAAATTGATTTCTCTGGAAGTCAACCGCGCAGGACTTGTTGATATTCTCGGACTCGCAGGAAAAGAAAACGTGCAAGGCGAAGAAGTCAAAAAGCTTGATGAATATGCTAACGACGTTCTCACGACAACAATGAAGCTCGGCGGACATATCTGTGCAGTTTGTTCGGAAGAGGAAGAAACTTTCATTCCGCTCGATGATAAATTCAAGGACAGCGAAACAATTTCTAACAAATATATAGTTCATTTCGACCCGCTTGACGGCTCATCCAACATCGATGCAAATATTTCCATAGGAACAATTTTCTCTGTTTATAAACGTGTCTCAAACGAAGGTCCGGGAACAATCGAAGACTGTCTGCAAAAAGGTACTGAGCAGGTTGCTGCAGGTTACTGCGTTTACGGCTCAAGCACTGTGCTTGTTTACTGCGCGGGAAATGGCGTGCACTGTTTTACTCTTGACCCGACTGTCGGAGAGTTTATTTTGTTCGGTGAAGACATTCAGATTCCGAAAAAATCAAAAACATATTCCGTCAACGAAGGCAACTATTGCAAGTGGTCTAAAGGAATGCAAAATTACATCGATTATCTTAAGGTTGACAACAAAGAAACAAACCGTCCTTATGGCGCGAGATATGTCGGTTCGCTTGTTGCTGACTTCCATAGAAATCTTTTATATGGCGGTATCTTCATGTATCCTGCCGACAACAAAAATAAAAACGGAAAGCTTCGATTAATGTATGAAGCAAATCCGTTAAGCTACATTATCGAACACGCAGGGGGAAGAAGCTCAAACGGCTCTCAGAGAATCCTTGACATAAAACCCGACTCTCTTCATCAACGCGTTCCTCTTTTCATCGGGAGCGAAGAAGACGTAAAACAGGCAGAAAAATTTTTAAAAAATAATTAATGGAACCGATAAAAGATTTAAGACTGGCAGTATTAATCGATGCCGAGAACGTCCCCTCGACAAGCATAAAAGGAATGCTTGAGGAAATTGCAAAATACGGAACACCCGCGTTCAAAAGAATTTATGCCGACTGGACAAGTCCGCATGTTTCAAGATGGAAAAGCGCTCTGCTTGAAAATGCAATTACTCCGATTCAGCAATACAGCTACACAACAGGAAAAAACGCCAGTGACTCGGCGATGATAATCGATGCAATGGATATTTTATATTCGGGACGGGTAAATGGATTCTGCCTCATAACCAGTGATAGTGACTTCACACGCCTTGCGACACGTTTGCGCGAAGCAGGAATGAAAGTTCTCGGCATCGGCGAAAAGAAAACTCCCGTATCATTTATTTCAGCATGCGATAAATTTATCTACATAGAAATATTAAAAAAAGAGCAGGCACATAAATCAATTCTTTCAGCACCTAAGAAGTCAAAACCTTCAAAGAAAAAAACAAATAAGAAATCATCCGCACCTATTGAAAACACTCAGCCAAAAAACAACAATCAAAATTCAACAGACACAATTGATACAATAGACAAAGAGCTTGTGAAATCTATTTCCGACAGTGTTAACGATGTTGCAGATGAAAACGGATGGGCATTTCTTGGTGAGCTTGGTGACCTTATAATCAAAAAACAGCCTGACTTTGACCCGCGCAATTACGGTTTCAAAAAGCTTCTGCCTTTAATCAAAAGTCTCAACAGATTTGAAATCGACGAACGCGAAACAGGAAAGAAAAACGTCAAACACGTTTACCTGAGAGCGAAGTAAGGTTTTAAATTCTTTAGCGCCAAATAAACTTAATAAATCATGAGGAATAACACAGGTGAGTTAATCGACAAATTATTTTCACGCCTCGATGTATGGCGGCTTTTACCTGCTTATCAGCTTGAAAGACGTGCCGACATTTTCTTTGCGATTTATCTTGATGAAATAATTAAAACGAAATTTGGTGATACAATTGATTTAATTGTGCCTGAATTTCCTGTGAGAGTTGGTGACATTTCAGAGAAGGTTCCCGAGCTAAATAGTTCGTTTAAAATAGATTACGTAATTATATGTGAATCTACACGAAAAGTCTATTTAACTGAATTGAAAACGGATTCACGGTCGCGAAGAGATAAACAAGATTGGTATTTATCAAAAGCTAAAGAGAATAACATCAAAAAATTAGTTGATGGTCTTATTAAAATTTACTGCGCTACAAGCCAAAAGAAAAAATACAATAATTTAATCGATGCTTTGACAAATCATGGGTGGGTTAAAACCGGAGAAAAAATTCCTGTAAGTATTTGCAAAGATTATGATGTTGAAATCGTTTATATCCAACCGCAAAATCCTGATAATATCAGCAATGTTATTTCTTTTAATGAAATAGTAACAATACTTTCGTCTAATGAAGATGATTTAACAAACCGTTTTGTGAAATCATTAAAAGATTGGACAGTTAATCCTAATGATTAAACCCGCATTCTCTTTCCACTTTAATCAACCTGAACGATAAGAAGAAAACCAGATAAATTATTGCTCCTGCGATAAGGAACGTTCCACTGCCGAATTTTTCATACAAAACACCGCTTGCTATCAGTCCGATAATGCTCGCTAGACTTCCCATACTGCTTGCAAATCCCTGAACGGAACCCTGCACCTCCTCATCTGCCGCTTTTGAAAGCAAAGACAAAAACGACGGCCACATCAGCCCGTTTCCAATCGCAAACAATCCCCCTGCTACATAATATAAAACATTATCACTCGTATATAACAAAATAAAATTAGCTCCTAAAATTAAATTACCTGTAATTATCAACACACTATCTGAAACTTTCTTTGAAAGAAAGCTCAGCACAGGACCTTGTATTATCACAAGTCCGAGACTCAAGCCGGCAAAGAATATTCCCATCTGTGATGTGCTCCAGTTCATTGCTTTTACGACGTGCACCGGAAATGCTGTATAAAAAAAGTTAAACCCGAGAAATATCAAAAAATATAACACAAGCAAAAACGGCATAAACCTGATTTGCAAAATTTTCTTGAGTGTTATTTTATCTTCATCTTTGTGTTTATAACATTCCTTACTTTCAGCTCCTAAAATTTTTTGAACTGCATTCTTGTCCGGAGACTCGCAATGTGATTTAGGTTTTATACCCGGTAAATAAAAAATTATGAGCAAAACTGCCAGCGCGGAGATAACCATAGCGGCAATAACGGGCAGAATATTGCCAAGCGCTGTTGCGCCCAGTACTCCCGCCAGGGCAGGACCGATAACAAAACCAAGGTTTTGAGAAACAGACATCTTGCCATAACTTTTCTTGCGTTCATTTTCTGACGTGATATCCGCAACATAAGCATTCGCAACTGAAATATTCCCGCCACTCACCCCTTCGACTGCACGTCCTATGAAAAGTATTAACAACGGCAGAGTAATTATAAGGACACCGTATGTTCCTAAATTTAAATTAATTATCTCAACAAGCGGAAGCTGAAATGCAATCAAAAATATCCCCCAGCCGATAACATTACCTATGGAACTGTAAAGAAGAATTCTTTTCCTACCATAAATGTCCGACCACTTTCCCAAAAGCGGAGCTCCGATAAGCTGAAATGCCGAGTAAACCGCTCCTATGATTCCATAGACAAACGCATTACCGCCGAATTGTATGATTATGTAAACTAAAAAAGGTACAACAATGCTATATCCCAATGCGCTGACAAAATTAACAACGAGCAATGGGAAGAAAGCTCTGCTGTGAGTTTTATTTTGTTTTGTAGATGACAAATATCACGGGCTTAAATTATTTTATCTCATAAACACATTATCCACATAGCACCACATCCAATCTTCACCGGGTTCAAATGATTTCATAACAGGATGCTGAGTTGCGTGGAAATGTTTTGTAGCGTGTTTGTTCTTAGAGTTGTCGCAGCAGCCGACATGACCACAGGTGAGGCATAAACGCAGATGAACCCAGCTGTCACCGGTCTTCAGGCATTCTTCGCATCCGTCAGGAGTATTTGCTTCAATCGTCACAACACTCCCCAGATAATGTTCACAATTGTTTGACATAATATTTTTTTTATTTTAATATTATTTTGCTTCAGGACCAAGCAAAGTTTTCATATCCCAACCTGCGAGTTTCACACTTTCATCAAACGAGCTTTGCAAAAAATCCATTATTGCCGGCTCAGGCGATGCGGAGTTTATTACATCATCATACAATAAAATATGCTCACGCAGATTTGTATCCCAATAAGCTTTCTGAGGTTTTATATTTATCTTTTCAATTCCTGCAGGTGCAGGATACATGTAAAAATAAAATGCAGGTTTTGGAAACGCTTCACTTCCCGCCCAGAACCCAACCGCATAGTTCTCGCGGTTTTCAGCAAGACGAAACATCTGGTCAGCGCCCTGAGGCGGTTCTGCAATCTTACCCGAGTAAAGCGTTAAGCTCAAATCAAACGAGCCCCAGTAAAAATGCACGGGACTTGCCTTGCCGTAAAATGGCGAACGGAATTTTTCAAACACAGCAGTAATGCCCGCCAAAATCTTCCACCATCTTTCAACATACTCTTTGTCGTAAAAACAATTCTTCTCATCTTTTTCAAAAGGCACAGGATTAGGAACTTCCTGTGGGAGAGTATTTATTTTGACTTCGATGCCGATTCCTTTCAACGCATCCATAAACATTTTATAATAATCAGCAACCGAACACGGCACCAAATCAATTAATGATACCTGCCCATCGCTTTTTCTCAGATACATTTTGTGGTCAATGAAATCAAAATCAATTTCAAACCATTCATCACCATAAGGAATTCGCCGGCTTGTCATTCCTCTTGAAGTTACAAAGTATGTTATGTGCCACCAATGATTCTGAAACGGACAAAGCTCAAGCTTTATCTTCCCGCCAATCTGCATCCACATTTGAAGTGTGCTGCATGTGCCTTTCCATTTCTCATAAGGAAGCTCCTGCCAGATATTACTTTTCTGAATATCCATATATAAAAATTAAGTTATTTATCTTTTGAAAATATAAATCCAAATTAAATAATTCCTGTTGAATTAACAAATTATATTATAATTATTTATTGCACAAATGAAGTTTATTATTGCAGATTACAATCCGGAATGGATAGATAGATTTAATGCCGAACAAAAAACAATTGCTGAAGCATTGAAAAATTTCACCCCGTCTATTGACCATATCGGAAGCACTTCAGTGCCGGGACTTGGCGCGAAAAATATTATCGATATTCTCGTCGGACTTAATAATGAAGGTGACCTTGATAAAATTGTCGAGCCCATGTTAAATGCAAATGCAGGATATATTTATTATCAATTATATGAAGACCAAATGCCTTATAGAAGATATTTTGTTAAAGTTGAAGCTTTTGACCCTTCGAAAAATCTTGAAATATCAAAAATAGTTGAATCGCAGGAAGATAGACCTCCTCTCGAAGATTTCAAACGGCTCACACATATTCATTGCATCACAAAAAATACTCATCACTGGATGCGACATATTGCATTCAGAGATTATTTGAGAACTCATCCTGACATTCGCTATGAATATTGCGAGCTAAAAAAAGAAATTTCAAAAAGACATTATCGTGATATGCTTGACTATAACGATGCAAAAGACAGCTGGGTCAAAGAAACCGAACAAAAAGCAATTGAATGGTATGAGGGAAATAATTAGTTTTTGTCATTCCTGCGGTGTACCCTTTGGGTCACGCAGAAATCCATTAGCATTTTGTTGACCCCGAATAAAGTTTAGAGATGGATTTAAAAAACATCATCATCGAATCACCACGATTGATTCAAGTTACGCTGTCCGAAAAATACAAGCAGGATATTTTTAAATCTTTCACTCAGGAGGTTGCAAAATTTATGTACCCGAAAGCGCATGATGACATAAGTGAGACTGAAGGATTTATTGCAATGTCGAGGAAAGGAATCGAAGCAGGAAATAATCTGCAAATGGTAATCTTGAAAAAATCTAACAATGAATTTCTCGGATGTTCAGGACTGCATGATTTAGATACAGATACCCCTGAAACCGGTTTATGGCTTAAACAAAGCGCGCATGGATTTGCTTACGGCAAGGAAACAATAGAAGCTATTTATAATTGGGCAAAACAAAATCTAAAATTTATATACATTAAATATTCAGTCGAACGTGAAAATATCGCAAGCATAAAAATTCCTGAAATGCTTGGAGGAAAAGTTTCCCGGGAATACAAAATGAAAAACATGGCAGGTCGAATTCAGGACTTGCTGGAATATAGAATTTATAATAACTTTAAATAAAAAAATATTATGTATAAATGCGTCTGGTCAATTAAAATTATTTTTGGAAAGCAAAAAGAAGCTCTTGATGTAATCAAGGCATGGGGAGCAGAAAAATTCCGTTCATCGCATTTCAAAGTTTCAAAAAATTCTTTGTTTGCCGGCTATGTTGGTGAAACTCCTTCCTGCATTGTGGATGAGTATTTATTCGAATCTCTTGCGGATTTCGAAAAAGCACTAGATGATATGAAACAGCCGCAGTTCAAAAAATTCAGCGAACAGTTGGCTCCTTTTGTTGTTCCTGCCTCACAGGAATGGGTAATTTATAGAATGATAGAATAATTTTAAAGCTATGGCTGTCCCGTTCTTAAGCTTCTTCTGAACAAATTAATATTTTCCGATGTAATTTTCATTTCAAGCAAAACGGTTTTATCGTAAACATTGACCTTTATGTTATCTACAATATTTTCATTGCTGCCCGAACCGGAAGCGGGATTTGATTTTAATTTGGAAAGCGCAAGAACTGCTGCAAGATAATTCCTCAAACTTGCCGCTGCGCGCGCATCAACGCAGTCACCCTGAATCAAGAACAATAAATTATCATCCATCTTTGCCGAAAAAGAAATCGAACCGATTTTTTTGTACATATTTTTTATATCCTCTATGTTGCTGAGAGCTGAAGAATCCGTCTGAGCGGAAAGTGAATCTGCGCTCGGAGGATTTCCGAAAAAATTAAGAAAAATTCCCCTTATGAAAGTCGGCTCGGTAGAAACCATCCAGATATTTTCCTTATAAATAATTCCGTCAATGGCTCTCATCATATTCTCATTGGTTGATAGTCCGGTCTTTGACGTATCTCTCACTGTTGTCATTTCATTTACTTTGCTGAGATAATTACTTGCGCAGATTGTAAAAGCATCCTTAAAGAAAAAATATAATCGGTTATTTTCATTCAGATAAAGTTTCGTTCCATCCGTAGAAGTCCGCGTGCTGTATGTCGAATCGGTTTTTATGTATTCATCAAGCTTGTTGCGGTCAAAAACTCCCCGCAAGACAATTGCATTCTCGCCCACCCACGAATTTGAATAATAAAGCTCATCAAGATTTTCAGAAATTGATGCCCCGGTTACCTGTTTGAATGTATGGAGTAAATTCCCGAATGTCTGCTCTGTTGCAAGTATTGAATCCGAAACATTTTCTTTCCAGAAATCAGTCGACCGCATTGATTTAAAATTCAAATACATCACAAACTGCGGGTCAACCTGCAAAAGATTGAGCGTATTCCTCACCGACCCGGGCAGTTTCTGCGCTGTGGGCTTTGAAGAACAGGAATAAAGCAAGCACCCGGTTAAAATAATTAATATGTATTTTTTAAAATTCAATTAGAAACAAAAATAATCTTAAATACATTAGAATATAATATAAAAATTATGATACAGTTTGTTATAGCTCCACAACAACCGCATTTTCTCCCGCACCAAGGTTTTTGAGAGATTTAGTAACACCCTCAACCATAGGTGGAGGCCCGCATACATAAAATTTTTGATTAAAATTATTAATCTTTGATTTCAAATATTCTTCTGTTATATGACCGTTGTCATATTCAGAATTCTTTTCATCCGAAAGAATATTAATGAAATTAAGTCCCTTCATTTTCTCAAATTCATCTTTCAAAATAATATCATCGGAAGTTTTATTTGCAAACAATAATGTATTCCCCTCGATTTCATCTTTAACATTCAGGTCACGAAGTATAGCGATAAACGGTGTTACACCCGCTCCGCCTGCAATGAATACACCTTTTCCCTTATATTGAATCGCTCCCCAAACATCGTGCAGAATTATTTCATCGCCTATTTCAAGCTTGCTTAATTCATTGGTAACGCCTTTGTGCTCAGGATATATCTTAATGCTGAATTCAAGAAAAGGGTCAGTTGTCAGGCAAGTAAAAGTGAATGGATTTCTTTTATCTTTCCACCCTTCTTTATTTACAGTAACTTCAGTTGCCTGTCCCGGAATGAATGTATAACCCTGAGGTTTTTCATATCGAAAACGAATAACATTATGAGTAAGGTTTTTCTTGTCTAAAATACGAACTATATGCTCTTCCATTTTTGTTATAATTTATATGTAATATAACTAATTTAAGAAAATAATAATTCACAGGTTAAGCATATAATGCAAAAATGGTATATAGGTTGCTCAGGATTTTATTATCTTGAATGGAAAAACAAATTTTACCCTGAAAAACTGCCCAAAACAAAGTGGTTTGAGTATTATACACAGCAGTTCAATACCCTTGAGCTTAATAATACTTTCTATAAATTTCCTGAGCTTAAAACACTAATGATCTGGTATAACAGAAGTCCTGAGAATTTTATTTTCTCAGTTAAAGCTCCCCGCTCTATAACGCATTACAGCAAATTTTCCGATTCAAAAGAATTGCTTAGCAAATTTTACAGGGTTATTAAAGAAGGTTTAAAAGAAAAATTAGGCTGCGTTTTATTTCAGCTTCCACCCAATTTACATTTGAATGAAGAGAAATTGGAGTTAATTATTAAAAATATAAATCCTGATTTTAAAAATGTAATTGAGTTCAGACATCAAGGATGGTGGAACGATACTGTCAGCCAAAAACTTTCTCAGAGCAATGTTGTTTTCTGCGGCATAAACCATCCCACTTTACCAAATGAAATTATGCAAAATACGCAAACATTATATTACAGATTTCACGGCGCACCTCAACTATATAAATCTGAATATTCGAAAGAAGTTCTCAAAAAATTCGCTGAAGAAATTTTAAAATCAGAATCTGTGAAGGAAGTCTATGTTTATTTTAATAATACATCGAACCTCGCAGCAATAAAAAACGCAAAACAGCTTATCGAAGTTGTAAACAAAAACCTAAGCGTATGAAATTTCGTGAAATAATAGAATATTTTGTTTACAGCAATTTATTTATTGCTTTTGCTGCTATACTGATGGTCTTCCAAACGGATTTTCTGTTTGAACTCCGCCTCACGAGTTATTTTTATTCCTTTATTTTTTCCGCTTCGATAATGAGCTACAGTTTCCACTGGTATCTCCTTTCCGATGTTGAAAACAGCTTTGAGCGTCAGATATGGACACACGAAAACAAAAAACTTTTGCTGTCATTTTTCATTATCGGAACCATCGCGACAATTTATTTTTTCACTCAGTTACTGGATTACTGGTTCTGGATTGTTTCAATCGCCATTATAACGTTTTTATATTCTGCTGTTAAGCTGCCATACAAGCCCTTCATCTATCTGCAAAAAATTGCCATTGAAAAAACCTTATACCTCTCCATAGTATGGACTTATATAACTGCTGTACTTCCATTTATAATCTCAAGTGCTGCATGGCAAACAAATAATATAGTTTTTATACTGAACAGATTTTTTCTTATATATGCGGTTTGCATTCTTTTTGATATTCGCGACCGGGAACCCGACCAAAAGGCACAGATAAAAAACTCAATTACTATATTAAACATTAATTTAGTTCATAATATTTTCATAGCCTCATTAATTTTATTTTTTATGTCGTTGATTTATTTACATCAGTTCAATCTCTCATTTTTTCAATTGCTAATATTAAGCTTGCCGGGAATTTTACTATGGGTTTCATTCAAAAAAAGCATTATGACTAAATCAGGACTTTGGTATTATCTTTATTTAGACGGGTTAATGATGCTTTCGGGCTTTATTTTTTATCTGATTGTTTTTCTCAATAGCGTAGCCAATTATTTTTGACGATTAACTTGGTTGCTAATTAACTATTTTATGATAAATGAACAAATCAAACAGCAGTAAAAATGAGATTTCACTTTTTAGTGATCTCAATATCTCACCCATTATTCTTAAAGCCATAACGGAACTCGGATATGAAACACCGACGCCCATTCAAGCACAGGCAATACCCATTCTGCTTGAAGGAAAGGATATTCTTGGACAGGCGCAAACCGGCACAGGAAAGACAGCAGCTTTCGGAATTCCATTAATCGAAACAATCGATACTCATGCTCGAATCGTGCAGGCAATAATTTTATGTCCGACCCGCGAGCTTGCAATTCAGGTTACTGAAGACCTTGCGCATCTCAGCAAATATAAAAAAGACATTCGTTTGCTTTCCATATATGGCGGGCAGTCTATTGAAAGACAAATAAAAGCATTAAAATCAGGTGTGAACATTGTTGTCGGAACTCCCGGCAGAGTTCAGGACCATATTGACCGCGGGACATTAAAGCTCGACGGTGTCAGGATTGTTGTTCTCGATGAAGCAGATGAAATGCTTAACATGGGATTCAGAGAAGCCATTGAGGAAATTCTCACCGAAGTTCCGAAGGAAAGACAAACAGTATTGTTTTCAGCTACAATGCCGCCCCCGATTTTGAAGCTTACAAAAAAATTTCAGAACAATCCCGTTGAAGTAAAAATTCAGCATAAAGAAATTACCGTTCCGGGTATTGAACAATTTTATTTTGAAATACGTGAACGCGAAAAACTCGATTTACTTGCGATTCTTCTTGATATAAATCAATTTAAACTTTCTTTAATTTTCTGCAATACAAAACGTGCTGTCGATAATCTTGTTGAGCACCTCAATGCGCGCGGATTTCTTGCCGATGCTCTTCACGGTGATTTGCGTCAGCAGCAGCGCGACCAGGTAATGAAAAAATTCCGTTCAGGCAATCTTGATATACTTGTTGCAACTGACGTTGCCGCAAGAGGACTTGATGTTGATGACATAGATGCAGTTTTTAATTATGATTTCCCGCAGGATGAAGAATATTACGTTCACAGGATCGGCCGGACAGGCAGAGCCGGAAGAAAAGGAATTGCATTCAGTTTTGTAACCGCTAAAGAAATTTTCAAGCTGAAGGATATTAAACGATATACCAATGCTAAAATGGTGCGAATGACGGTTCCGACCGCCACAGATGTAGAAGAAGCAAGAATGAATAAGACCATTGAAAAATTGAATACGATTATTAATTCAAATGAACTTTCAGGATATGTGAGAAAAATTGAAGGTATGCTGACGGAAGATATTACACTCACCGAATTGGCTGCCGCATTACTAAGACTTGCTACTGAAGATGAACGTCCGGTTCCTGAATTTTCAAAAGAACCCGAATCACCTTTTGCCGATAAAAAAAGATCTGATAAGAAAAGATTTGAAAACCGCGGCTTTGACAGAAATGATAAAAAAAGAGGCGGCAGAGATGGGGATAGAGACAGAGATAGGAATAGAAACAGAGATGGAAATAAAGACAGAGGAAGAGATAGAGATAGAGATAGAGACCGGGATAAAGATAGAAGCAACATTGTAATTAGCAGCAGAGATATTGATAACAGAGAAAAAGGTAGAGATAGAGGAGATAAAGACTGGGATAGAAACAGAAACCGAGATGGAAATAGAGATAAGAAAAGAGGCGATAAAAAATCTTTCAAGAAAAATAAATTTTCAAGAAACAGGTAAGCTTTTATAATTCATTTCAAATAATTTTTTCAATTGAATTTCTCACTCGAAAAATCTTTCGAACTTCTTGAACGCACTCCCGGCATACTTGAGCTTATGCTCAAAGACCTTTCCGATGAATGGACAACGAACAACGAAGGGCCTGAAACCTGGAGTCCATATGATATTGTCGGACATTTATTGCACGGTGAGCAAACAGACTGGATTGCGCGGACAAAAATTATTTTAAGTAATTCGGATGAAAAAGAATTTAAGCCATTCGACCGCTTTGCGCAGTTTGAGGAAAGCAAAGGTAAGACAATGAATCAATTACTCGTTGAGTTTAAAAAAGCGCGTGAGGAAAATTTAAGAATCTTAAAATCTTTTAACTTAACCAAAGCAGATTTAGATAAAACAGGAATTCATCCAAAGTTCGGAAATGTAACACTTAGCCAGCTACTTTCAACGTGGACTATCCACGACCTTTCGCACATTGCGCAAATCGCAAGAGTAATGTGCAAACAATACAAAGATGCTGTCGGTCCCTGGGCTGAGTATCTGCCGATATTACAGAAGTAAATTTAAGCCATTTCAGGTTTTCTCATGAACTTCGAGAAAATCCACACAACCAAAGCTATAAACAATCCATACACTATGCCTATCGGAATTCCCATCAGAAGAACGAGCCCGACAGTAAATTCAAGAGCTCCATCTTGCACTTGTTGTGTTGTCTCAGGATTATTTTGTTTGTACATATCAATGAATGCCGCCTGAATTATCGAGTTGATAATTGCCATGCCTATTCCTGTAAGCAAGCTGTTTAAAAATAATTTTCCTCCTGATTTGTTTATCACAACTGCGCTTATGATTGCAATAACTGTCCAGAGAATCCATTCGATTCCTTTCGTATAACCGAAAATCGATGCAATGCCCATTAAAAAACCAAATAATGAAAGTGAAAAAATAGTTTTCCAGTTCATAACTTTGGATTTAATTTTTAAAATTTAGTGCTGAAATCCGAACTAATTTTACTTAAATTTAATTTGAGATAAAACATATTAAGATGAACCATACCTTTATTATAGAAAATCTTTCACAAAACTATTTTGTATTTGAAGGAATGCTTAAAGGATTAACAAAAGAACAATACATGTGGCGTTCTGCTGCCGATAAATGGTGTTTGCTTGAAATCATATGCCACTTATATGATGAAGAATTATATGATTTTCGTACCCGTGTTAAACATACACTCGAAACTCCTGAACGCGAACTTGCACCCATTGACCCGACAGGCTGGGTGAAAAGCAGAAACTATATTGAAAAGGATTACAATGAAATGGTTGAAAAATTTTTAGGTGAAAGAAAATATTCAATCGAATGGCTTCGTACTTTGCAAAACCCCAATTGGCAAAACGCACATCAGCATAAAGAATGGGGACCGCTTCGCGCAGATATGTTTCTTTCAAACTGGCTCGCACACGATTACATGCATTTCAGGCAGATTAACAATATAAAATTTCTTTATCTCAAAGAAACAACCGGCGAATCTCTGCGATACGCCGGCGAATGGTAAAATATGAATTTAGTGTATAGGAAAGCATCTGAAACTGATTACAATGAGCTTACAAACATTGCAATTACATCCAAGAAAAATTGGGGTTATACAGATGAAGAAATGATTTTATGGAAAGACGAGCTAACAATTAATTCATCTTACATAAGTAACAATATTGTTTACAAAATTCTTAATGGCAATATATTAATTGGATTTTATGCTATTAGATTTAACTCCGAATTTGACTGTCCTGAGTTAGACCATTTATGGCTTTTACCTGATTTTCAAAATAAAGGTTTTGGGAAAATTATTTTTAAAAATATTATTAAAAAAATAATGACAATGAATCAATCAAGATTCATTGTCATTTCAGATCCAAACTCAAATGGATTTTATGAAAAAATGAAGGGTGAAGTAATCGAAAAGAAAGAAAGCAAAATTAAAAACCGTTATTTGTCAATTTATCAGTTTGATATAACGCGTATTATCTCGGCGTTATAATAAGATTGCCATCAGGTTTTGGTACATCTTTAAAAACATCAGGACTTGTATTAAAAGATAATCCCAACAAATCATTATCCAAAAATCCAACCGCACCTGTTAATCCGATGTCTTCAGGATTCGGGTCGCTGAAAGCAATAGCAAGCTCAGACTCTCCGTCAGCAAGATTCAATATATAATGAAAATATCCTCGCGGAATATAACAAATATCTCCCGGCTCCAAATCAACTGTCTCTCGTGACATATCTCCGCTTAAAATTCCGATTCGCACTTTTCCCTTAACAACATAATCCAGTTCTGACGCATTCGGATGCCAGTGCGGCTCACGAAGTCCTCCTTTTTCAAGCTTTGCATAAAACATTGTCATGTCTTTCAGAATCGGAAAATTATTTACGTCTGCATATTTTACTACTCCACCTTTGTCATCAACAAGAACGCTTCCCTCTGCTTTTAATTTAAGTTTATGTGTTGGGTTATTTGCCATTTTATAGTGTTTAATTTTTGGTTTTGCAAATATATTTTATATTATCCTTTTTTAAAATGGTGAATTATTTTCCATAATATACATTCCTTAAAAAATTATAGAATATTAAATTATGAAAAAAATATTTTTTACCGGGCTAATCTTTTCTTTGCTGTTTAACGTATATTTATTTATCTCGAACAATAATTTATTAGCTGAAAATAAAAATCTAAATCAAATGAAAAAAGTAACAGGACTTGGAGGCATCTTCTTTAAAGTCGATGACCCTGCAAAAACAAAAGAGTGGTATCAAAAACATCTTGGGTTAAAAACAGACGAATATGGAGCAACTTTTGAATGGCGCTTAACCGATAATCCCGACAAAAAAGGTTTTACAGCTTGGAGTCCGTTTAAAAGCACAACTAAATATTTTGAGCCTTCGCAAAAAGAATTTATGATAAACTACCGCGTAGAAAATCTTGAAGAGCTTGTCAAGACTTTGAAATCTGAAGGCGTTGAAGTTGTTGACGAAATCGAAACGTATGATTACGGCAAATTTGTTCACATAATGGATATTGATGGAAACAAAATCGAGCTCTGGGAACCTCTTGGTGTGGGATTCGAAGGAAACACAACTTATTAAACCTTAATAATCTTTTTTCGAGAAGTAATAAATCGAGATTGAAAGCATTGCAAGCATAAACAAAACTGATGTTATAAGCGGTTGCCAGCTTTCTATTGTTCCGCCTGATATCAGAATCACGCACATCTCCCGTAAATCCCACGGCTTAGGAAATATGTAATAAAAAAAGTTTATGATGCCTTTCGCCACATCACTGCTTAAAAATCCAAGCATTAATGCCTCTCTCGCCGCAAGCAATCCTGTAACAGGAAACAACAACAGTAAATTTATTATAATGCTCAGCACAGTGCTTTGAGTTAAAACTCCCGTCAATAGAACAAGTGAGTAAAGCACTGCAAATATAAATGTAAACCAGATTATAGATTGCAGATAAGGAAAATGCCAGATGCCTGACTTAATCGAAATCATAAGCCATATAAGCGAAATCAAAAATGCAATTATCAAGAATGCAAAGAGAACAACCGATATATATTTACCCAGAATTATGTTTACTCTTGAAATCGGTTTTGATAGCAGCACATCAACGCTTCCCTTTTCAAGCATGGAAGGAATAAACGAAGCGGACAAAACTATGAGAAGCGAAAACACAACAAGAAAAGTCGGCTGGCTGATGAGAACATTTTCAAATTCTATGATACCCTGTCTGTAACCTTCCTCACCCTGCATTTTTAACAGGTCATTCATTCCAACGACGGAATCAAGGTTCAGAAACGCAAGCATCAGGAAAACAATCAAAGCAATCACAATGAAAATCACGAGGATGATTTTTTTCTCAAGAGCTTCTTTGAACGTGCTGAATATTAATGTTCCAAATATCATTAAATTGCCATTAATTTGCTTTTTGCTGTCCGATTAAATTTATAAACATGCTTTCAAGACTGTTCTTTTCTTCCGCTACGCTTCTAATCAGAATTTTATTACTTCGCAAGTAATCAATTAGTTTGTTCAGCTCCTCAATTGAAGTAGTTTGAAAAACAAATTCATTCTTGTTATGCACAATTGCTTTATAAGAAAGTATCAGATTATTTATCAGCTCATCTTTCATATCCTCAGTTGAGAAAATATAAGTATCGCTCGATGATGTTATCTCATCAATCGTTCCGTATTTTATGAGTTCTCCTTTATTAAGAATCGCAACTCTGTCGCAGATTAATTCTATCTCGCTAAGCAAATGGGAATTTAAAAAAACAGTCTTGCCCTGCGATTTCAGATTTAAAAGAATGTCTCTTATTTCTTTTCTTCCAATCGGGTCAACTCCATCAGTCGGTTCATCGAGAAAAATCAAATCAGGATTATTTATCATCGACTGTGCAAGCCCGATTCTCTGCATCATTCCTTTCGAATATTTTTTTATTCTCGTCTTTCCCCATTGCTCCATCCCGACCATTCTAAGCATTTCGGGAATTTTTCCTTTCACTTCGTTATCATTCATGCCGCTCAGCTTTCCGTATAAAGAAAGCACCTGCTCACCGGTGAGATATGGCGGAAACCTATGATTCTCAGGCAGGTATCCGATTTTTGTTTTATATGAAATATTGCTTAAGGGATGGTCAAAAACTTTAACTTCACCGATGGTTGGGAACACTATGCCGAGCAAAATCTTTACAAGCGTAGTCTTGCCTGCGCCATTCGGACCAAGCAGACCGAATATCTGCCCACCTTCTACATCCAGACTGAAATTTTTCAAAGCGGTAATTTTCGCTTTTGAAAAACTTTTAGCAGAATACTCTTTTGTAAGATTTTTTATCTCAACAACAGCCATTTTTCAATTAAATATCAACTAATTTATGATTATTTTTTTACACATTCTACTTATTAATTTGCTTAAAGTTGCACTAAAAATCTATCATTAACCCTTGTCATTCCCGCGCAAGCGGGAATCCAAACGATAATTTTTAAGTATGCCGGAATTTTATAATCTAAGGAGATTACTTATACTAATTTTATTTTTATTTTTTTATCAATCCTCATTAGCAAAAAATGATTCACTATATCTAAGAATTTATCCAAGCGAAATTAAAGGTGACCGTATCCCTGAAAAAATTTACTTTACCATAACAAATAAAACATCAAATACTTATATAACTCCTTTAGATTTTTATTTGCGCTATGCAGATAATACAATATTTTCTACTGCATACCCATTTTCTTTTATGTATTCAGTAAATCTTATATTTTTATTAGAAGAAAAGGTAACGCATTTTTTCGGAGATGGTTCTTATCCGGCCTTTTATTGTAATTTTCCAAAATTATATGTAATTCCACCAAATTCCGAAAGAACTGTTTTTATTACTTTGAATAATTTAGAAAATCGTATTAAAAATAATAACTGGACATTATCGAGTAGAGTTACTTTAGCCAATAAAGATAGTTTAGAGAAAATCATAAATAGCTTTTATTCTGATAGATTTAATGAATATTCTGCTTCATTAAATTCAACCGATTTGATTGAAATTAATACTACTGATTCTTTAAAAAGTCTAAGTAATTGCATTCCTGAAGTTACTTGGGATAATTATGAAAATTTACCTTCTGATAACATTGAAAAAATAAAAGATGCTTTTGAAATTGTTTTATGGAGCTATAGGAGTTATCATTGAAACTCATCATCATCGGTAACGGCGGGACGGGAAAATCAACTCTCGGAGACATGCTAGGAAAAAAGCTGAACATCCCCGTCTATCATACCGACCAGATGGTTTATAAAGCAAAATGGGAGCGCGTTCCCGAAAATGAATTCAAAGCAAACCTCGCGGAAATTTTTAAAACCGGTAACTGTATAATCGAGGGTTGGGGCTATAACTCAACACTTAAACAGCGTCTCGATGAAGCAGACACAATAATTTATCTCGCATACCCTGTCTGGTTCAGTTATGTTTTTGCAATCAAAAGATATTTTCAATATTATTTCAAACAAAATCCATACGACCCGCCAGGCGCATTCCGTCGGCATGTACTTAAGAGAACATTAGAAGCAATGTGGCTCGTTCATAAAACTTACGAACCAGAACTCAGACAAATGCTTCCTGAATATCAGGACAAGAAAAAAGTTTTTATATTTAAAAATAGGAAGGAACTGCGCAAGTTTTTAAAAACATTTCAAGGTAACTTATAACCTTGCATCATCCCGCATTGCGAGGATGACATTTCCGATATGTTCGTCGAGAGGAACGCCGATTTCTTCTGCGCCTAAAATCAAATCTTCACGATTCACATTTCTTGCAAATGCTTTATCCTTAAATTTTTTCATCACGCCTTTCACTTCCATCGTTGCATATTTGTCGGGTTTCATAAACGAATACGCCATCACAAGTCCAGTTACTTCATCACTCGCAAAAAGATAATGAGCAAACTTTGTTGTTCTCGGAACGTTGCTCCAGCCGGGATATCCGTGCCCCAATATCACATCGATAAATTCATCGTCATATCCAGCTTCTTTCAGAATCGGCACAGCGGTATTAGGATGCGTATCGGGATACATTTCATAATCCAAATCATGCAAAAGTCCTGCATCACCCCAGCGCTCTTCATCTTCACTGAGCTTCTTCGCATAAAATCTCATCACAGACTCCACCGCATAACAGTGCTTCCGCAATCCCTCGTTTTTAATATAATGCTCTATTAACTCTTGCGCCTTAACCGACATAAATTTATACAATAATAATTTTTTAAAATTCCCCCTTAACAAAGGGGGATAAAGGGGGTTGTTATTTTTACTTCTGCCTTTTTACTTTTTACTTGCGAAATCTTTTACCATCGCTCCCAGATCATAAACATCTGCATCAAGTTCTCCTTCCGCGATGCTTGCTGCTGTAGCACCTCTTCCACCGCCTGCACAATGGAAAACCACCGGCTTGTCTTTCGGAACTTCATTTATTCTTTTTCTCAACTCATGCAAAGGGATTGTCTTTGCTTTATTAAAAATCAGTCCCTGCTTTGTCTCCGATTGATTTCTTACATCGACAATATTATATTTTTCAGGATGCTTCCTGAAATCCTCAATGTCAAACTCTTTCGACTTCACCAAACCGCTTGAAGGATTTGTCAAAACCCCCTCAACATTCACCTCGTAACCGATTTTTGCGATTCTCCCTAACATCATATCAAAATCATTCTCACTGTCGCAAATCAAATAAAATTTCTCACCGGGTTTTACAATAGAACCAAGCCATGTCTCAAACTTCAAGCTCTTCTCGATATTTATCGCACCTTTGACATGCCCGGCTTTGAATTTATCTTTGCTTCTTGAATCAACAACCGGAACACCTTTCTTAAGCTCACTCTCATTTGAAATTCTCGGAACCGCTTTTATGCTTTCTTCAAAGTCAGGTGCGCCTTTTCTGTTAAGCTCAACATTATATCCGAAGTAAGCAGGTATAAACGGCTGGTCTTCGAGCAGCGCATCTATGAATTCTTCTTTATTATTTATCTGGAACGCATAATTATCTTTTTTCTCCGCTCCAATAGTGCTGAAGCGTGCATCACTCAATGACTTTCCGCATAACGAACCGGCTCCGTGCGCAGGATAAACCAGAATATTATCACTAAGTTTTTTTAACTTTGTCTGCACAGTTTCAAACATCGAACCTGCAAGTTCTTCGCGCTTCTGATTTATGTTTCCTGCGGATTCGCGCAAGTCCGGTCTGCCCACATCACCCACGAACAATGTATCTCCCGATGCAATCGCGTAATCCTGTCCGTTCTCATCTTTGATTAGAAGCGTAATGCTGTCAGGTGAATGACCCGGAGTATTCACCACTTCAATTTTTATGTCACCGATTTTTATTTCATCACCTTCATCGACTGCTTTGTGAGGATATTCAACACCGACAAGCTTCCCGACATAAATATCCGCTCCGGTTTTTTTATGAAGCTCAAGATGCGAGCTTACAAAATCAGCATGAGGATGCGTCTCAATAACAGCAATGATTTTTCCATTATTATTTTTTGCATAATCCAAATATGGTCGCGGGTCCCTCGCGGGGTCAATTATTGCAATCTCGCCCTTGCTTAATATCGCATATGATGCATGCGCAAGATTATCGTCATAAAACTGTTTTATTTCCATAAATTTTTAAAATTCTTTATTTGTTTAAATTCGAAATAGGAAATCCGAAATCCGAAATTTATTTGTGAACCTCAAATCCTTTCTCGTTCCAGTCATTAATTCCTTTTTCAAGATTCAGCACTTCAGGAAATCCCATGAACTTCATCATGTTCATTGCCTGCCCGCTTCTGTTTCCCGAACGGCAATACAGCAAGTATTTTTTTCCTTTGTCGAGCTTCATTATTTCCATCTGGAATGTCGGTGAATAAAAATCAATCACAATGGCTTCCTTTAAATGCCCGTTATGAAATTCTTCTTCGGTGCGGACATCAATAAGCACGTGCTCGCCCTCTTCCATTTTCTTTTTAAAGTCTTCAGAGTTTATATGTTCGTGTTTCATATACCTTTTGTCATTCCTGCGGAGGCAGGAATCCATTTTTTTATTATTAAAAATTTATTTCAAAAAAATTTCTTTTATAAAAATATAAATCCCCATTGCTAAAATAAACCACCCGAAAGCAACTTTGAGCTTTGCAGATGCTACCTTTTTCACTAAAACACTTCCTATAAAAATTCCTGCAATCGAAATCAAAAGAAAAGTTAAAATTAAAGCCCAATTAATTTCATAACTCCCGGTCAGATCTCCCGCAAATCCCGTAAGTGAATTTATCGTAATAATTATCAGCGACGTCCCGACTGCTTCTTTCATTGGCATCTTTGCAAGCAAAACAAGTGCGGGAATGATGATAAACCCACCGCCTGCACCAATCATTCCGGTTATAATCCCCGTGCCTGCGCCGGAAAGAATTAAAATTAATTTCTCTTTACCCGTGAGTGAATTGTGCTCTTTTTCTTTCTTCACTCCGCCGAAAATCATAGACATCGAAGAAAACAAAAGCACTATGCTGAAAAATCCGAGTATGAAAGTTCCTTTTAAGACATGCACACCCGCAATATCAAACTCACCCGGTATCGCAGGCACAACAAGTTTTCGCATCGCAAACATAATTATCACTGCAGGAATCGCAAACAACAGCGACGACTTAATATTAATCAATCCCTGCCTGATGTAATTTATCGAACCTGCAAACGCAGTGCTTCCAACAATAAAAAGCGAATACACTGTTGCAAGAACTGGTTCAACATGAAACAAATAAACCATAATCGGTATGGTTAATATCGCGCCTCCTGCTCCGAGCATTCCCATAGAAATCCCTACAACCAACGCACAACAATACCCTATGATTTCTAAATCCATAATCTAATATCGAAGTCATTCCTGCGAAGGCAGGAATCCCAGTACTCACCCAAACAACTTCCTAAACTCATCCAGACTCTTCCTGCTCACACTACTCGGTTTCTCCCCTTTCTCATCATAAATAAATCTCTGGTTTACATTCTTACCTTTCATAACATTCTTCTTATTCATCTCTTTATAAAACTCCTCTGAGCTTTGCACTTCGCACCCGCAGACTTTCGCAAGCCCGCTTATCTCTCTATCAGAACTTACAACTTTCAACATCTTATGATTCTTAAACTTCTCTATAAATTCCCTCATCAAATCATCTGCTTTCTTCTTTCCCGAAAAAATCACATCGCTTCTATTACTCTCTCCAACTCCATCAAAATAAAAAATCACTTTGTCTTTCTTTCCAACAAAAGTCTTAACTCTCTCAATAATCGCAAGTTGATTATCCGCATTCCCATAAATCTTATGCATCAAATTATTTCCGTCTATGATTATCGTTTTCATATAGTAAAAATAAATTGTGTCATCCTGAACGAAGTGAAGGATCCCATTCATAAGGGGACTCTTCGCTGCGCTCAGAGTGACACATTAGAAATCACACCCTCTTCAAAATCTTCTGCCCCAGTTCCACAATCGATTTTATGTTATCCAAATCCTCCTTCGCATCAGCTTTTATTTCCATTCTGTCAGGCAGCACAGTAATCGTAATGTCATTATCCGATACCCACTCGAACTGATTCGCAAGAACTTCTTCAATTTCTTCATCGATGACATCACCTGGTCTTGCCTTTTCATGTGCAAGCGTCATGTATTGAAACTTAAACGCATCCGTCTTTCCAAAATCAATCTGCTTAATATCCTTCAGCTTCGCAGCGGTTGCCTCGCCAAGCACGTTCTTCAAAAAAAAACTAACAACGTTTTTATCGAACTCAACGTCCTGCGCATTCATCATATCGGACTTCCCGATGATAAACATATTATTAATTTTTATTCCCGGTGCTGAAAAAAGAAAATACGATGCAATCTCCGCATTCGCTCCTGTCGGATTTATTCCTGCAAAACCCTCCGGCTTTTCGATTAAACATTTGAAAACCCACGGATGCTTATTCGTAACTCCCGTCAATTGAAACTTAACATTTTTTTCCGGCTTCTTCGTCAGCTTAAGATTATTCGCATAAGCATAATCCTTAAGCTTTGAAAGATATGATTTGACTTTAAAGAAGTGATAAACAAACACTGCGGCAAACATCACCGCAAACAAAAGTAATATAAATATTAAATTTCTATCCAAACTCTATTCAATGTGCAATTAGCAATGTGCAATGAACAATTATTCTCTCGACACGAAGTTTTTGAAGTATACACAAAATGCACGAAATTTTAGAAACGTTTTTTTACTTTGTGTTTTTCGTGAATTCTTCGTGAACTTCGTGTAACTTTATAATATTATCGTTCACAACTTCACCACTTGAATCAAGGTCTTATCCTGTTCGGTCTTCTATGAAACGGTATCGCCTCTCTTATGTGCTCAAGATTACAAATCCAGCTTACCATTCTCTCAAGTCCCATCCCAAACCCCGAGTGCGGAACACTTCCGAACTTTCTCAAATCAAGATACCACTGAAAATCCGCCATGTCCAATTGATGTTCCTCGATTCTTTCCATTAGCAAATTAATATCATCCTCTCTTTGCGAGCCGCCGATGATTTCACCGAATCCCTCAGGTGCAAGTACGTCAACACCAAGAGCAATATCAGGATTCTTTGGGTCGCGCTTCATGTAAAACGCCTTTGCAATTGCAGGCCATCTGTGAACCATAACCGGCTTATCATAATCCTCGACAATCGCTTCCTCATGCGGTGCGCCAAAATCCTCACCCCATGGAAACGGTCTTATTTCTTCTTCACCGTTAGTAGTTTTTCTTATAAGCGGAATGTCCTTCTTATGCAAAATCGCAACAGCTTCATCATAAGTAATTCTCGGGAACGGCTTCTTCACGTTTTCAAGTTTCGATAAATCCCTGCCTAAAAGCTCAAGCTCCTCGCGTTTGTTTTTTATAACTCTCTGCACAACATACTCAAGAAAATCCTCAATCAAATCCATGTCATCTTCCAGATCATAAAAAGCCATCTCCGGCTCCATCATCCAGAACTCCGTTATGTGTCTGCGTGTCATTGAGTTCTCCGCTCTGAAAGTCGGACCGAACGTATAAACTTTTCCCAGTGCAAGCGCGCCTGCCTCTGCATAAAGCTGACCTGACTGTGATAAATACGCTTTGCCTAAATCAAAATAATCCGTCGAGAACAAAGTCGATGTTCCCTCGCATGCATTAGGCGTAAAAATCGGAGGGTCAAACAAAGTGAACCCGTTATCATAAAAATAATCTCTTATTGCCTGAACAATTTCGCTTCTCACTTTCAGAATCGCAATCTGTCTCGGCGAGCGAATCCATAAATGTCTTCTGTCGGCAAGAAACTCAACACCGTGCTCCTTCGGAGTAATCGGGTACGGCTCTGCGATTTGCAAAATTTCCAAATCACTCACCTGAAGCTCATATACATTTTCTTTCTTCGGATGTTTTGAAACTGTTCCTTTCACAATTACCGATGACTCCTGTGTAAGCTTTCCAAAATCCTCCCACACTTTTTCAGAAACAGCCGCTTTCACGACCACCCCTTGAATCATTCCCGACCCGTCACGAAACTCCGGAAACATAAGCTTTCCCGATGAACGGATATTATAAAGCCACCCCTTTATGGTAACTTCCTGCCCGACATAATCTGCGATTTTGCCAATATAAACTCTATTTTTATTCTCCACGATAAATAATTAATTATTAATAATTAACGATAATAAATGCGAATATCCGAATGAGAAATACGAATAACCGAATTAAGTTAGTGAACTACAAAAATAGCGATTTTAGAGGAGTAAAGAAATGGCAGCGTCTTGTCTTTCCTGCGAAAGCAGGAATCCAGGTTAGCATGAATTAAAAGAAAATGCCATAAAGAGCACAAAGCATCACAAAGAAAAAATTAAACACAAAATCACGAAAACACAAAATCCCTCCTTATGTCATTCCCGCGCAGGCGGGAATCCAAGCAAGGAAGAAAACAAAAGGAGAAATTCTTACAAACAAAAAACTCAAAAACCCAACCCACGAATTAAATACAATTTATTTATTCTCAAATTTTATTAACTTTAAATAGCTGAAAGTTAAAATCATAACCGCCATGAAAAATATTAAATTTTTCTTACTTTTTATTCTCTTAAATACAATATCATCAAATAAAATCTATTCACAATGGTTTTGGCAAAACCCTATACCGACTGGTAACCGAATTAACGGGGTTGAATTTTTAAATGAGAATACAGGATGGTTCGTTTGTAATGCTGGAACAATTATTAATACCACAAATGGGGGCAATACATTTAATCTAAATCAAAATATAACATCAAATAATCTATATGATATATGTAAATATAATAATTATATATTTATCAGTTCAGATTCTGGAAAAATAATTAAAAGTTCGGATAACGGAACACATTGGCAAGTTATTTCTTCAAATATAACTGATGTATTATCATCAATTCATTTTGTAAATGAAAATACTGGGTGGGCAGCAGGGAATATTAGGACAATATATAAAACTATCAATGGAGGTATAAATTGGCAAGTACAAGTTCAACACACTGGTACGGACCTTAATGTTGTGTATTTTATTAATGCAAATACAGGATGGGCAGGAGGTTCTGGATTTTTGCGAAAGACGACTGATGGCGGTGCAAATTGGTTTTTTCAAACACTCGGTTCTTTTGCTGATTGCAGAGCTATAAAATTTTTAAACGAAACCACAGGATGGATATGCGGTTGGAGCGGGAATCTGTATAAAACAACAAATGCTGGAATAAATTGGATAGATAAAAATTTTACCGGATACAATTTCTATTCAATCAGCATTATAGACAATAACAATTTAATTGTTGGCGGCGATAGAACTTATTTAACAACTAATTCTGGAAATAATTGGATTACTATAAGTTCAGATTCCACATGGTTATATCATCCGTACTTTGTAAACACTAATGTTGTATATGCCGGAGCAAGCACTGCTATCTGGAAATCTATGGATGGTGGTTTTAATTGGTCCAAATTAACACCTAGACAATTACCTTACATGAGTCAAAACCATATTAATTTTTTGAATGAAACCACTGGTTGGATATTCGGATTTAATGGAAGAATTATTAAATCAACAAATGGAGGAAATAATTGGATTAACCAAAGTTTTAATAACTTTTATCCAGGTAATAGTTCATTTATTAATGTAAATACAGGATTTCTTGGAACTTTTGGAGGTGATTATTTTAAAACAACTAATGGTGGAAACAATTGGGAAATAAACGATACTAAATTAAATGTTATAAAAATTAATTTCATAAATGAATTAACGGGATGGATGCTTGGTCGTGAATTAATAATAAAAACAACAAATGGAGGATTAAATTGGACTATACAATATTCAATCGAAGGTCAAGGTGACAGATTTACAAACATAGATTTTTTTAATGACCAAACCGGATTGGTCTCATGTGATTATGGAGAAATCTTGAGAACGCAAAACGGAGGGTCTAATTGGACAATTATGCAGTTAGATGTTATATATCATAATTTTTTTGATGTAGATTTTTCTAACTCTAATGTATGGGTAGCAGGGGATAGCGGTCTTGTTTATAGAAGCACTAATTATGGGATTAATTGGGAAAGGCAAATGACAGGGGTAAAATCAGTTCTCAAATCAATCGATTTTGTTAATGATTATACCGGATGGATTGTTGGAAGAAACGGAACAATTATTAAAACAATAAATGGAGGTCTAAATTGGAGTAAACAAAATAGTTACACAAACTATGAGTTATTCTCTATAAGTATGGTTAACAGTAATACCGGCTGGATAACTGGCGATAATGTAACTGTTCTAAAAACAACAAATGGTGGTGAACCTGTAAATATAACTCCTATTCATACAAGCATAGTTTCTAATTTCAATCTTTATCAAAACTATCCAAACCCTTTTAACCCAACAACAAAAATTACTTTCGATATTGCAAAATCTTCTAAAGTGGAATTGAAAATTTATGACTCATTAGGTAAGGAAATTACTACTCTCATAAATTCACAATTTCTTCAAAATGGTAAATACATAATTGATTTTAATTCACAAAACTTACCGAGTGGAATTTATTTTTATAGATTAAAATCTGATAATTTTACACAATCGAGAAAAATGATAATTTTAAAATAAATTTTATGGATTCCTGCCTTCGCAGAAATGACAAAAGTATCCTAACCCCTTTTCACTTTCCTCCCGAATCCTCTTTGCATATTTTTAACCGTGAATTAATTCGCGAACATCCGCGCAATTCGTGGGCAGTTGTTTTTCCTCTGTGCTCTCTGTGGCAAATTTTTAATCCGTGCAATTTGTGCTAATCTGTGCAAATTCGTGGTTAAGTCGTTTTTTGAGTTCTTTGCGTCTTTGCGGCAAAATGTTTATACCGAGGAATATATCAATAGCATCTCAACTCGCAATTTCCCCATTTCACAACTTCTTAACTTGAATACTTCGCACTTGAAATTCTGACTAATAAACTATAAATTATCAACTGTTAAATTAAACCCGAGTAAAAAATGGCAAGAAAAATTACGCCTTCACTACTCACCCTGATAACGCTTTTTAGTCTTTTTAGCTTCAAAAACGGCTATTCACAAAATTTGCCTTATACGGCTCCTACCGTAACTCTAAACGCAAATTTTAACGGAAATCTTGCAGCGCTTGATTTTTACGGCACTTTTTATTCCGACAATACCGGCGGCAATTATGGTGCAATCTGGGGACGCGGCGGCTCGCTTAATGTTAAAATCGGTCTCGGTCAGCAAAAATATTACAGGTTTGTCATTGCCGCAGAGTATAACAAAATGATAAACGACAACTTCAATGACATCCCGTTTTTTGTTATCAACCCTAAAGGTGCCGCAACAAATTATGACATCATAACCGGAGGACTCGGCATTGAATACGTTACCAAGCCGCGCTGTCCGGAAAGATTTTTCATCGGCGGCGGACTAACAGGAAACCGCATCAGCGCTCCATCAGGCAATGCACTCGGTGACTTCGACCCTGCTTTCAGATTCGGCGCTATGATAATGGGCGGGTATGAATATGCTTTCGGTCAAAAAGGTCAGTTCGGAATTAATCTCGGAATGAGATTTAACTACATAAATCTTTTTAATTCAAGCTTCGACTCAACCGCAGGAAGTTTTAACATCAATGACGGTTACGGAACTCTCGGCTTCAAAAGAAAAATTGCGATGCTTTCTCTCAACTTCGGATTTATTTTTACTCTCGGTCAGAAACCCGTTTTCATGAGACAAAAACCTCCGACAATTAATCCAACAGGATAATTTTTTGCCTCTAAGGCACAAAGCCGCAAAAATTTTAATCCCGTTTATTTTTAAACGGGATTTTTTTTATCCCTAATATTTTAATTTTTTTCTTCGAGTCTTTGAGACTTTGCGGCAGTTAACTTAAGGCATCATTTCACGCATTGAACCTATAAATTATTATGGTTATATTTAGAGTTAATTTTTTAAGTAGTTTATATTCAATTTATATTGGCTGAGAATTCGTTTTTAGATAAAATAGTTGTAAAAGGCGCACGCGTCCATAACCTCAAAGACATTGATGTAGAAATTCCCCGTGATGCACTTGTTGTGTTCACAGGGCTTTCCGGTTCGGGAAAATCATCCCTTGCTTTCGATACCATATATGCCGAGGGACAGCGCAGATTTATGGAAACTTTGTCTGCTTATGCCCGTCAGTTCATTGGTGGCATTGAGCGTCCCGACGTTGATAAAATCGAGGGACTTTCCCCTGCGATTTCAATCGAGCAGAAAACAATTTCTCATAACCCACGTTCGACTGTCGGCACGGTCACGGAAATTTATGATTTTCTCCGTTTGCTTTTTGCAAGATGCGGAACGCAGTTCTCTCCCGATACAGGCAAAGCAGTAACGCGCCAGTCAATCGATCAGATTATCGACCACATCTTTAAGCTCAAAGAAGGCACAAAGATTTCAATACTTGCCCCCGTCATCAAAGGTCGCAAGGGACATTACCGCGAGCTGTTTCAGGAAATTGTAGATGACGGTTTCACAAAAGTACGTGTCGATGGTAATATACTCGACATAACTCCGAAAATGCAGGTCGAGAGATTTAAAATTCACGATATCGAAATAGTTGTTGATAGAGTTACTGTGAACGAAAAATCAAAGATGCGCATTTATGATTCAATCGAAACCGCGCTTCGTCACGGTGACGGCGTTGTAATCATAAACGACGGCAAGGATGACAAGATGTATAACGAAAAGCTTTCCGACCCTGAAACGGGAAGAAGCTTTTCCGAACCTGCACCGAATTCTTTTTCATTCAACTCTCATTACGGATGGTGCGATGAATGCTTCGGGCTTGGCGAGCGGAAAGAAATCGATACAGATAAAATTTTTCCTGACAAGGAGCTCTCGATTAATCAGGGAGGCATAGCTCCAATCGGCAAGCCGAAACAAAATTGGATTACTTCTATAATTGAAGGAGTTGTCACGCATTATAATTTTACTTTCGATGACCCAATAAAAGAATTTTCTCATCAGCTTATTGATTCGTTGCTTAACGGAACAACCGACAAAGTTTCTTATACTTACACAAATTCACTCGGTAAAAAAACGCAGTATTATGGGAAGTTCAACGGAATAATTAATTACATAAAGCATTTTGAAAAAGATTCTTCATCCGAAAGCATCCGACAATGGGCTGAAAGCTACATGCGCATTGATAAATGCCCCGTCTGCAAAGGCGGACGCTTGCAGGAAGACGCATTATGGGTAAAAATAAATGGCAAAAACATTTACCAGATTACGCAGATGTCAATCCGCGAAGCACGAAAATTCTTTGATGGACTTGTTCTCGATGAACGCCAGATGATTATAGCAAAGGAAATTCTTAAAGAAATCAAAATGCGTCTTGATTTTCTTTTGAACGTCGGACTCGATTATCTCTCGCTCGAACGAAGCGCTAAAACGCTTTCAGGCGGCGAAGCGCAGCGCATAAGACTCTCTACACAAATCGGCTCACAGCTAACTGGAGTTTTATATATTCTCGATGAACCGTCAATAGGTTTGCATCAGCGAGATAACATAAAATTAATAAATTCATTAAAGCATCTCCGCGACATAGGTAATTCAATCATAGTTGTCGAACACGACAAAGAAATGATTGAGGCAGCAGATTTCATCGTTGACCTAGGTCCCGGAGCAGGTGTACACGGCGGAAAAGTTGTTTCATTCGGGCATCCGGAACAGCTCAACGGACAATCAGTTACGGCAGAATATCTTTCAAAGAAAAAAGTTATTTCAATTCCAAACAAGCGTCGTCAGGGCACGGGAGCATTTCTCACTTTAAAAGGCGCAACCGGAAATAATCTAAAAAATGTTACATTAAATATTCCCCTCGGAAAATTCATAACTATTACAGGAGTAAGCGGTTCGGGAAAATCTTCATTAATTAACGAAACACTTTTCAGATTGCTATCGCAGAAATTTTATAAAACTCCCGAAAGACCTCTGCCTTATAAAACTATAGAAGGATTCAGCAAACGTGTTGAAGGACGTTACGTAAAAATAATCGATAAGGTAATCGAAATCGACCAGTCGCCTATTGGCAGAACACCGCGAAGCAACCCCGCTACATACACGGGCTTGTTTACTTTCATTCGTGATATTTTTGCAAACCTGCCTGATTCAAAAATCCGCGGATATAAAGTCGGACGTTTTTCATTTAACGTTAAAGGCGGAAGATGTGAAGCTTGCGAGGGCGCGGGTCTGAAAAAAATTGAAATGAATTTCCTTCCCGATGTTTATGTCACGTGTGACGTTTGTAACGGAAAGCGATACAATCATGAAACTCTTGAAATAAAATACAAAGGCAAATCCATCTCGGATGTTCTCGATATGACCGTCGAAGATGCTTTGAGTTTCTTTGAAGCTGTTCCTTCGCTTAAAAGAAAATTACAGACTTTGAACGACGTTGGCTTAGGTTATATCAAACTCGGTCAGCAGGCAACAACATTATCCGGCGGAGAAGCCCAGCGTGTAAAACTCTCAACCGAACTTTCAAAAGTTCAGACAGGAAGAACCGTTTATATTCTCGATGAACCGACAACAGGACTACACTTCGAGGACATAAGAATGCTTCTCGAAGTATTAAGCAAGCTTGCAGATAAAGGCAACACCGTAATCGTAATCGAACACAATATGGATGTGATTAAATCCGCAGATTGGATAATTGACATGGGACCTGAGGGTGGTGAAGCAGGCGGTCAAATTATTGCAGAAGGCACTCCCGAAGAAATCGTCAGTAAATACAAAAACATCAGCTATACAGCACAGTATCTGGAAAAAGAACTAGACTAATTAAGTCCTCCTTTGGAGGAGGATTTAGGAGGAGGACTACTTCTCCACTTCATTCGCAGCGCCGTGATATACTTTCCCGTTAAAAACAAAAAATGCCTCATAAGTATATTTCACTTCTGACATTCCATCACTGCACCCTTCGCATTTTCTGAGAAGAATCATTGCCGAAGCATCTTTGTTTGAAACCTCGAAAGCAAATCCATATCCTTCAGATGTCCCTTCCATATTTTTCTTCTTAATCGAATCAAATTTAATTTTTGGAGAATCCATTAAATCAAATTCGGCGTTGTTACTAGTAATCATCAAACTCCAGAACGGCTCCGTTCCGATAATCTGGTATTTTGCTGAAGATTGAGAGTAAGAAATGTTTGAAATAAACAAAAACGCGATTAACGCAAAAGTTGTTTTCATAATGCTAACCCCCGTTTAGTTAGTATGAACTTTTTGAAAATTATTGATAATAAATATCGCTTATATAATTTAATTAAGCAATAACTTTTTCAGAAATTGTCCTGTGTAAGAACCTTTATGCTTTGCTACTTCTTCAGGTGTACCTGTTACAACGATTTCACCTCCCGCATCACCGCTTTCAGGTCCTAAATCGATGACATGGTCAGCAGATTTAATAACTTCAAGATTATGTTCGATTATCACAACCGAATTTCCTTTCTTAATTAACTGCTCAAAACATTTCAATAATTTCGCAATGTCGTAATAATGCAATCCTGTTGTCGGCTCGTCAAAAACAAATAAAGTATTGTTCCCCTTTTCCTGGAACGATAAATGATACGCAAGCTTAACCCGCTGAGACTCGCCTCCCGATAAAGTCGCACCTGATTGCCCAAGTCTTATGTAACCTAAACCGACATCTTCGAGAATTTTTATCTTGTTATAAATTTTCGGATATGGCTTAAAAAATACAAGAGCTTCGCTCACAGTCATATTGAGAACTTCACTGATGTTTTTCATTTGACCGCCGTTGCCGTTTCCACCTTTTATTTTCACATCCAGCACATCCATTTTATACCGTTTCCCTTTGCAGACTTCACATTCGAGAATTATGTCAGCCATAAACTGCATTTCTATTTTTATCACGCCTGTTCCTTCACAAGTTTCGCATCTTCCTCCTGGAATGTTAAAAGAAAAATATCCCGAGTTCATACCGTGTTTTTTTGCTGAAGGTGTTGAAGCAAAAAGTTCCCTGATAACATCAAACCCTTTTATGTAAGTTATCGGATTACTTCTCGAAGTTCTTCCTATTGGCGACTGGTCAACGATTTCAATCGCATCGATGTTTTGTATTCCCTCAATCGAATCATACTCTCCTATTTTCTCATTATAATACCCCTCAAGTCTTTTCTTAACACCGCCATAGAGAATATTATTTACAAGTGTTGATTTTCCCGATCCGCTTACTCCCGTAATGGCGACAAATCTGTTAAGAGGAATTTTTATATCGATTCCCTTCAGATTATTTTCGCGAGCTCCTTTTATGTCTATAAATTTTGTTTCTTTATTTACATCTCTTCTTGCAATTGGAACCTCAATTTTCATAGTTCCATTCAAGAATTTTCCCGTTAAAGAATTTTTATCGGTTAAAATTTCATCGTATGTTCCCTGAAACACAAGATTTCCTCCAAGCTCACCTGCGTATTGACCTATGTCGATTATTTCATCTGAAGATTTCATCATATCGGAATCATGCTCAACAACAAGCACTGAATTACCGATATCTCTCAAAGATTTCATTATGTTTATAAGTTTCTCGTTATCCCTCGGATGAAGACCGATTGACGGCTCATCAAGAACATAAATCGAACCGACAAGTGAAGAACCAAGTGAGGTCGAAAGATTAATTCTCTGTGACTCTCCTCCGGACAAAGTATTAGAAAGTCTGTCAAGTGTCAGATAAGAAAGTCCGACTTCATTCAGATACTTCAACCTGAAAATAATTTCTTCGATTATTCTTCCTGAAATTTCTTTTTCCGAATCAGTAAGCGAAATGGTATTAAAAAATTCATATGCCTCATCGATTTTCATTCTCACTATGTCGAAAATAGTCTTGCCATTTATCTTAACATAAAGCGCTTCCTTGCGCAAACGCGAACCTCCGCATTTTGTGCAGATGGTGAACGCGCGATAACGATTCAGAAACACTCTGTAATGAAGCTTATACGCAGCTTCTTTTTCTATCTGCCTGAAAAATTTATGAATGCCTGCATATTTCTTTCCTCCGTTGAATACGAAATCCAACTGTTTTTCATTCAGCTTATTAAAAGGAATGTGAATATCAATATCATAATCATCTGCTTCATTTATTAAGTCAGTCAAATGTCGGGTATGTTTCGGCGTTGTGAACGGCTGAATTGCGCCTTTGAATATCGATTTTTTCTTATCGGGAATTACCAAATCCATGTCTATGTCCATTATTTTCCCGAATCCCTGGCACCTGTCGCATGCGCCAAACGGATTGTTGAACGAAAATAATCTCGGCTCAGGATCTTCAAACTTCATTCCGTCACGCTCAAGAAAATAATTATAATTAAAATCTTCAAAGTCATCATTGTTGAACACACGCACAATTACATATCCGCTGCTTTCTTTATAAGCTACCTCAATTGCATCATTAAATCTTGAAAGAGATTCCTTATCGCCCGGGTAAAAATTAATTCTGTCAATTAAAACTTCAAAACTTTCTTTCTTGCTCTTCTTAATTTTCTTCAACAATTCTTCTTCAGTTGAATCATTGAAATCAAAAATTTCATCATTAATCAGAATTTTATAAAAACCTGTTGCCTTTAAATCCTTAAACTTTTGTTTAAGCTTCTGTTCGTTTTCAAAAATAAAACTATAAAAAACATAAAGCTTGGTTTTTTTGTTTTCGATAATATGCGATATGTCCTCACTGATTGAATCGGGAGAATCTTTCGTAACCATCTTTCCGCTTACAGGTGAATACGTTTTTCCTATCCTTGCAAAAAGCAATCTCAGATAATCATAGATCTCCGTTGATGTTCCTACCGTCGAGCGCGGATTTCTTGTTCTGGTCTTTTGTTCGATAGCCATCGAAGGCGCAAGTCCGGCAATGTAATCAACCTCCGGCTTGTTCATTCTTTCAAGAAACTGTCTTGCGTAAGATGACAATGACTCTACGTATCTTCTCTGTCCTTCTGCATAAATAGTATCGAATACAAGTGACGATTTTCCCGAACCGCTCACACCCGTAACAACAACAAGCTTATTTTTAGGAATGTCTATATTTATGTTTTTAAGATTATGCTGATGAGCACCTCTGATGACAATGTTTCTTTTCGGGTCTGATAAATTGTTCACTGTGCCGTTTATTGCCATCTTTCCGTTTTTCTGTTTCTTAGTCTTAGCCATAATTATTTAAGTGTAAACATTAAAGATACCGAAAATCATTTTTATTTTCAGCGGAATTTTTTGTCCAAACCTTAGAATTTTCTGTCTATACAAAAGTGTAAAATATTCAAGCAATGTAAATTCAATGTATATTCATCATTTTTTTATTTATTTTTATGAGGAACTTATATCCTTTTTATAAGTAATATAACTTGGAATAATTTAATAAATTCTTATTCTATCCTAATTAAAAACTAAATTAAAAAACCCAATGAAAAAGATTTACACGGTAATTTTAGTGTTTTTTGCATTATTATTTATTTCAAATGTTGCATCTGCTCAGATGACACAATACAACTGGAGTGAATACGATATGAAGTTCAGTATTCCAAAAAGTTTTTATGTTGAAGAAAATAACAGAAGTAAATTTTCTGCAGGTGATGATAATGTCTGGCTTACAATTTTCCCACAGACAGGTTCGCCTCTAACTTATGACGAAATGCAGGGTCAGTTATCTGACTGGGCTGGACGCAGCGGTGTTTCTTATTCTACAATGAACACCGATTTATATAACAACGGCTATTGGGGAGTTTACATCGACGGAACAGCAGAAAATGGCTTGCCTGTTTTTGTTGCTCTTTATATTCACCCTGATTATCCTTCACAATATTTTTATGTATGGATTAACTATAAATCAAGCTGGGTTGACCAGGCAGCAGAAATTCTCAGAAGCTTCCAACCGACCATATAAATTTTATAAATTTCTGAATTTGTGATTAAAATGGGGCATAATAAGCCCCATTTTTTTTATGATTTATTTCAGGTTTTACGGAAGAGGGAACTTTTTACTTTGAATTTACTTTTCATTACTTGTAGTATGAGATATATGTTAAAGATATTAATTGTTTTATTTATTGTTTTTATTGCATCCAAAACCCAGGCTCAGGAACTTTTCATAAACTCTCCCGCCGCTGCAAATATTTCCAAAGGTCGCCTTGAGGTCCGCAATAACATTATGGTATATGATAATTTCAAATATTATCATAACGCATTCGAAATTAACTACGGTGTTACAGGTCGGTTGACTTCATACAATCATTTTTATTACGCAACCAATGAAGGATATAAATTCATAGGTGATTTTGAACCTATGCTGCGTTACAGATTTTATGATATCGACAGCAGGAATCAGCATATAAGATTTGCAGGACAGGTTGGCTTCAGAATTCCCGTTGATTCCAGACCCATCGTAAGTGATGCGGTTGAGTATGAGCTTCACCCCGGTCACCGCATAAAAGTTTTTAATTTTGTGAATGACATAACAGTTCCAATAATAGATTTCCACACAACTGATAACTACACTCTGCGCTCCGACATAATTGGAACGGGTTTATTTCATAAGCTTGCAGTAAGCGCGCATGCAGGGTATAATATCAACATGCCTAAAAGCGATTTCAAATTCGGCAACTATTGGGACTTCGGACTTGCATTCGGTTATCTTTTATATCCTGTTGAATATGAGAGCTTCGATGAAGTTAATTTGAATTTATATCTTGAGAACAAAGCATGGTTTTTTGAAAAAAATAAATTTTTAAACCAGACAGTTACAAACTCAGGCGGTTTTCGTGCGGATACTTATCTAGGTCTGCAGACAATTTTTTATTCTTCTCTTATCATAGAGGGCGGCTATAAATTCCCTCTTCATTCAAATGAATACGCGGAAACTAAGCTCCAAAAACGCCCCGGTGCATGGCAGTTCAGCGTCAGATATCTCTTTTTCTTATAATCTCCGCCTCTTTTAGCCAAAAATTCCCTTAAAAGAAACAAATATATTTAATATATTTTCATAAATAACTCAAATTTATGAAAACAATTATACTCGCTGGAATTCTATTCATAATTTTATCAATAAATACAAATGCTCAAAGCGGAGGCGAATGGCATCAGACACTTAACGGACGAAATGTATGGTCGCTTACTATTCATCCACCCGGTGGAAATACAATTTATGCGGGCGGATTAACCGGAGCAAATTCAAGAATATGGAAATCAACAAATGAGGGTTTAAGCTGGGATACGATTTACATCGGTTCAGGACAAACAATGTGGGAAATTGCTTTCGATGCAAACAATAGCATGTACGTAGCCAATTATTCAACGGGTGTCTTGAAATCAACGAACGCAGGACAAACTTTTACGATTATTGATGCTTCAAACTTTTCCAATAAAAATGTTCAGGGTATAAAATGTGGACCGAACAATCACGTTTATGCAACCACATCAACAGGGTTTTTCAGAAGCACAAACGGCGGAGCTAACTGGACAGAAAGCGCAACAATGGTCGGGTTAAATTGCCTTCCTCTTCTCGTCGATAAGGACAGTGCAAACATAATTTATGTGGGTGTCTCATCCGGTGCGGGAACTGGTATTGGAGTTTACCGTTCGACTGATTTTGGTGTAACCTTCAGTGCAAACCTTAACCCGAATAAAAACGGATATAATTTAACCCAAACTCCAAACGGAAACTTATACATGGTTACAACAACAGCCCCGTATAATTTTGACAAATCTACAAATAAAGGTCTCACTTGGACAACAGTTTCCAATACTCCCTCTGCAATGAGAGGGCTAACAAGTACGGCTGTTACAATACCGGCATTTTTATTTACCGGTGGGAATAATGGTGTTTTCATTTCGCAAAACGATGGAGTTAACTGGTCAAATTATGGCGCATTTACAATTTCAACAACACCATTAGCTGCAAAAAATAATAGAATTTTTGCAGGAACATCCGGCAGTGCAAACGGTGGTGTCTGGTGGGCGCATATTCCTTTAGTTAATATAGAACAAATCTCAAATTCTATTCCTGATAAATTTTTACTAAAACAAAATTATCCGAATCCTTTTAATCCTTCAACGAGCATTGAATTTAAAATTGCCAAATCAAGCTTCACAAGCTTGAAAGTGTATGATGTAAACGGGAAAGAAGTTTCTGAATTGATAAATCAAAATTTATCCGCCGGAACTTATAAAATTGATTTTAACGCAGGAAACTTTTCAAGCGGAATATATTTTTACACTTTAAAGACAAATAATTTTCAGGAAACAAAAAGAATGGTGTTAATAAAATAATCCTATGAAAAAAATAATACTATTTATTATTTGTGCGTTTTATACAAATGTTACCGCTCAAAGTAGTTGGCAAATAATGCAAGCCCATTCTACTGATAATAAAATGTTTTCAATTCCCGAATCTTCTATAACATATATTATTGGCGCAAAGGATTTTATTTTAAAGTCAACAAATAACGGTATTAATTGGATAACTTTAAGTACGGCTGATATTGACGGTTCATACACTTCCATTTCCTTTATTAATTCTGAAACGGGATGGATTACTTCATCATCAACCCCTAATAACATATTGCAAAAAACTACAAATGGAGGAATTAATTGGTCAATAGTTAATTTGGGTTCATTGCAATATGTTCTTTCTGCTAAATTAATTAATGAAAACACAGGGTTTGTAATAAAACAGTTTCCCTCGCAAGTATATAAAACATCTAATAATGGTGCAAATTGGATTTTAGTCAATCTCCCTTTTTCGACTTTTATGTTCTATGCTTTAACAGATCAAATTCTTTATTGTTATCAATCTGATCCTATAAAACTGGCGCGAAGTACAAACAGTGGTCAATCCTGGGATACAATTTATTCAGCAAATGGACAATTAACTGTGGAACAAATAAATTTCTTAAATAACAATACAGGCTGGATTATTGGACAGATTGGAGTTAGTGGTTCATATAATGCTCTATATACTACAAATGGAGGTACTAATTGGAATGGACAACTAATCTCATCTTCAAACTCGCAATTAAAACAAATTAACTTTCTCAATAATTTAACATTTTATTTAACCCGTAATTCCTTCTTATGGAAATCTACGAATAGCGGAATAAATTGGCTTCAACACTCTTCTCTTTCCGTTGTTGACTTAGTATATATTAAAAATCCTAACTTAATGCTTGGAGTTGATAATTATGGTTTAGGTGGGATCTATAAATCAACTGATGAAGGTTTAAATTGGACTTCATACTTTAATACTTCTGATTATGAATTTAGAGCTCTATATTTTTTAAATGACCAAACAGGATGGATTTGTGGGCGAGAAAATGCTATTTATAAAACGGTAGATGGTGCCCAAACTTTAACAAGGGTTGAAGTAAATCCAACAGGTTCAAGTTTTTTAAACTCAATGGATTTTATAAACAGCCAGTTTGGGTGGGCTGTTGGTGGTTTATCGGGTGTTAATGAAGTTTTTAGAACTGAAAACGCTGGTTTAAATTGGCAGTTGCAGAATTTTCCAACAAATGACTATGAATCAATTTGGAAGATTAAATTTACAAACACTACAACCGGCTTCATCATAAGTCGAAACGAAGCAAATCAAGCAGGAAAAATTTATAGAACTACTAATTTTGGTGATAATTGGATGTCTCCAACTGTGTTATCTCAATTTAATCCTTCCGGAATTTGTAAAAGTGGAACAAATACAATGTGGGTTTGCGGTGGATATATATTTAATAATACTGGAAAAATATGTAAAACAATAAATAATGGAGATAACTGGATATTAACTCATACATTTTCAAATTCTTACTTGTATGACATTGAATTTATTAATGAGAATACCGGTTTTGCGGGAGGAAAAAGCGGTGTTGATGGTTTGCTTTTAAAAACAACAGATGGAGGTGATTCTTGGATTAATATTACACCTCCGAATACAGGGGATATTCATTCTATTGAAGTAAAAAATGATGGATATTTATTTGTATTATCCGAACCACATTCCGACCCAACAATGGGTAAAGAAAAATTTAAGATTTCATTAGATTTTGGAAATACGTGGAAACCAGCACAACAAAAATTAGTTGGAGAATATTTTTCTGCATATTTTTCGTCTTCAAATACTGGCTATATCGTGGGAGAAGGAGGTCTTATAATTAAAACAACAAATAGAGGTATTACTTATGCTAATATAATATCTGAAAATATTCCTGAAACTTATTCGCTTCTTCAAAATTACCCTAACCCTTTTAATCCGTCAACAAAAATTAAATTCGAAATTCCACTAAAATCAAAAATTTCAATATTAATTTATGATATAACTGGAAAACAAATTGCAAAAGTAATTGATAATGAGATCTTTGAATCTGGAACTTATGAGACTGAATTTAATGCTACTGGATTTGCAAGTGGAATATATTTTTATAAATTAATTTCAGATAGGTTTACTCAAACAAAAAGAATGGTTCTGATAAAATAATTTAGGCTGCTCAAAAATATTTTTATTCCCCCTTAGCAAAGGGGTCAGGGGTTGTTAAAATTTACTTCAACAGCTTATTCAGTTCTCTCTGGAATTTTTTGTGGGATTTATAATGAATGGTCTTTATTCCGCATTTTGATGCGGATAAAATGTTTTCTTTAACGTCGTCGATTAAAATCGTCTCCTTTGGTTTCAGCCCATATTTGTTCATAACATATTTAAAAATTTTCTTTTCCGGCTTCACCATTTTGATTTTATAGGATAAAATCCTGTTTTTAATTAATTTTATAATCGGGTAATTATTAGCTATAAAATTATAATGTGCGGAATCCGTATTAGACAATAAAAAAACTTTATAATTTTTTTCCTCAAGAAGCTTCTCAAGTAACTTCAGCATCTGGGCATTTTCCCAGAAAATATCCGAATACAAATAAATAAAATCTTTAAATCCGATTTTTAAATTAAATTTCTTTTTAAGTATTTTGAAGAATTGCTTGTGGTTGATTCGACCGGTAAATAAATCACGGTCAAGTTTTTGTTCAGTGATGTGCTTTACAAACTTGTTAACATTTAATCTTCTCTCGAGCTGCGCAACTCCGTTATAAAAATAATAAAAATCATAATATATAAGAGTATTGCCTAAATCAAAAATTATATTTTTTATTTTTGCCTGAGCCAAAATTACAATTCTTTTTTCTCAAGAATGTTTAATTTATCATCAAGCTTGTATAAAATCGGGTGTCCCGTCGGGATTTCAGTTTCAAGAATTTTTTCTTTCGACATATTTTCAAGATACATCATCAATGCCCGCAAGCTGTTGCCGTGTGCGGATATAATTACATTTCTCCCCGCCAGCAAATCTGGTTTAATGTATTTTTCATAATAAGGAATAACCCTTGCTGCAGTGTCTTTCAGACTCTCCCCGTTTGGAGGAGCGATGTCATAGCTTCTTCTCCAGATTTTCACCTGCTCATCACCGAATTTTTGTCTGGTCTCGTCTTTGTTAAGTCCCTGCAAATCACCATACATTCTTTCATTAAGAGCCTTATCTTTGGAAATGGGAATATTGTCCTGATTAATATTTTTCAGAATTATGTCGAGCGTTCTTTGTGCGCGCACTAAATCCGACGTATAAGCAACATCGAATTTATAATCCTTCAATCTCTCGCTCGCTTTATTAGCTTCTTCAATACCCTTTGGCGAAAGGTCAATGTCAATCCACCCGGTGAATTTATTTTCAAGATTCCATTGCGACTGTCCGTGACGGACTATTACAAGATTTGGCATATGTTATTTAATTTTTTAAAATTATTTCCATTTAATCGAACAACCCATCGAAGGCACTTGTTCGAAATCGATTTCTTTTCCCTCAAGAAGATAATTTATTGCTTTCTCTAAATCGCGCTCCATTACTTTCTCTTCTTCTTTCCAGTTATCATCAAGCCTTCCGCGGTATTTTAACCTGCGTTCTTTATCATACACATAAATATCAGGAGTGCATATTGCATCATACTTCTTTGCAGTTTCCTGAGTATCATCGACAAGATAAGGAAAAGTGAAGTCGTGCTTCCTTGCAAACTCAATCATCTTATCAAAAGAATCTTCAGGATAGATTGCCGGGTCGTTGGGATTTATTGCAATCAGCTGGACTCCTTTGCCTGCATATTTCTTCTGAAGCTCTGACAGGCGTTTTACAACCGCTTTCACATACGGACAATGATTGCAGATGAATGCAATAATGATGACATTCTTATTCGTGAAATCGGATAGTGAATAAATATTCCCGTCAGTTCCCTTAAGAGAAAAATCAATAATCGGAGAGCCAAGATTATTAAGATTGCTGTATCGGAGTGCCATTAAAAGGTTTCTTCATCCTCATCCTCTTCAATCATCTCGGGATGAAAATCTTCGTAAATAAACTTAACGTGATTGTTGCCTTTTTTCAAATCTTCCATGTCCTGATTGAATACTTCCTCGGTAATGAAACGGTATTTTTCACTGACAGGGTAATCATTCTGAAAATGAATGATTATGTTTTTATCATCAAGAAGGCAGATGAGCTTTTTGTATTCATCTTTCAGTTTTTCTGAATCAAGCTCATTTGTTTTCTTGAATTTTGGCTTCCCTATCTTGTCGAAGACCTTGACGACTTTTGCATCTTTATATTCTTTGTCGTGTTCCTCTACAAAGTGCTTAAATTCTTCCTCTTCTTCGTCCTCATCGACTTCTTCGACAAATGTATCTTCCTCATAGTCGTCATCAATCAGGTTAAAAGATTCCTCATCTGTATCCTCAGACTTGCCCTTCTTTTTTTTGTTTTCCTCTTTTTTTGAAGCTTTTGTTTCTTTCTTTTTGTTAGCCATTAGAAAAATTTCTTTATTGGTAATCGTAATAGTTTGTCAATATTTACCTCTTTCTACAAAGATAAAATTATAAAAAAATATTTCAAGTTTATTAATATTTCATTCTACTATGGTTTGACTTGCAATGTTTCAGAAAAAACATAGCGCACCCATAAATTAAAAATAACAAAAATAAATCAAAACACAAAACATTTAATTACTAAAATCTGCTGAACTGATACAAATTTATTTATAATAAATTAACATATAAATATATTATGGGAATAATAAAAATTAAAGAATCAAACCTGTCCAGAACGCCCCCATGTCCCGGTATAATATGCGACGAATCCTTAACCCCGCAATATCGTTTCAAAAGCGATTCAAACAAATCACCCACCTGGGAAAATATCCCTACTAAAATCCCAATTATCAATGCTTTCATAAATGTCACTTCAGGAGCTGCAAAATAAAAAATGAGAGCAAAAATTATGGTAAAGATAAATCCAATCACCGAACCTTCAATCGTTTTTTTCGGACTGATTGAGGAAAGCTGATGTTTGCCAAACATTTTCCCGCCGAAATAAGCAAACGTATCACATACCCAGACGAGAATGATTATAAAAATTAAATAATTAAAACCCGGAGTGTTCACTATAACATTCATGAACATAAACGGAAGAGCGATATAACTGAACCCAAATAGAGATATAAATACATTGAATGGGTTTAATCCTTTGCCTCTCAATATTTCAAAAACAATTGATAAAAAAACTATAAGTATGAAAAAATAATACACAGGAATACCATTATAATAATAAAGTATCATCGAGCACAATGATACGCCAATCATTGTAAACTTAAATACGTTATATCCCTTCAGCTGGAACATTGAATAAAATTCCCATAATGCAATTCCCGAAATCAAAAGCGATAAAATAAAAAAATAAATTCCACCCTGATAAATTATAAAAAGAAAAATGGGAATTGCTATAATGCCGACGATTACTCTTGTTAATGTATTAGACAAGGTTTTCTGTTGATTCCTGAATAATTAATGGTTTTTTGTAACGAAACTTTATTATAAAATAAATACAAATACACGATAAAATTAATGAAGGTATACCCAATAAAATGGTCGTTGTTGTTTCATCCGTCGTAAAATCACCCGTAAAATTTTCTCTGCCGTATATATATACTTGCAATGCCGCAAAACAATTTGATATAAAATGGCATATTATCGCCGTGTATAAACTATTCGTGCAGATAACAACTAATGACAAATAAATTCCCAATACTATTAATGGAATTGCATTCAGTAGCTGAAAATGAAAAAGTCCGAACAAAATACCGCATATTATAATAGAAACTGCTTTTGAAGCTATTCTCTCAAGATTTTTCAGAATAAGTCCACGGAATAAAAATTCTTCACAGATTGCAGGAGTAACTGCAATAATAAAAATTACCAACAACAGTTCACTAATGGAATATGACGAAACAATATTAAGCATATACTTATCAATGCTTTCATATAAATCCTTTACAACATAATAAACCTTATTTATACCGGGAATGGAAGACAAAACTTTATCTTGAACCATCACATAAAGAGGTAAAGTCGGCTGAATACAAGCAATTCCAATTAGGCTGTATACAAAAACATCTTTTTTCGGTGCATTCAACCGGAAAAAAATTTTAAACTCATTTCCCTGTAAATAACTTAATGCTATTGCCGGAAGAAAAAGAAACATAAACTGTGTGAACGGGATTGTTAACCTTGTAAGTTGTAAATCCTTAATTTCGGTTAAGTCACCGCCCGATATTAAAGCACTTAAAACCCCTCCAATCACAACGTATGTGATAAACACAACAAAAAAAGTCAGTATTATAAAAAATATAGGATTAAGATTTGCTAACGGCGCTTGCTTAACTTTTATTTCCTGATGCTGAAAATTCTCTTCCAAATATTTCTATATTATTATATAATTATTAACAATGTTAACATTTCGTTAAGATTGTCAAAATGAACCTCTTTTTAAAGTTAATTCAATTCTCAACTACCTTATTATGTCATTCCCGCGAAGGCGGGAATCTAAGCTAATATGATTATAGATTAATTTGTTATATTCAAATATGATGATGGATATAAGCAACCCTTATTAAATTGATAAACAAAATTATTTAAACAAATTTTGTTTATGAGCCCTGACCACAATCATGAACAGAATCACGAACTGAATCCCGAAAAAAAGATGGAGCTTTTCTTCACGCGTGAAGATAATGCTTTCATACGCTCCAAACCGAAATATTGGCTTCACATTTTGCTTTTTGTTACAACTTTTTTTTCTTTAATGTTTGCAGGAACCGCATGGGCAAACGTGAGCCCATATGAGCTCTCTAATTTATCCAAAGGACTTTTATATGCGGTTCTCATTATGAGCATAATTACCGCTCATGAATTCGGACATTATATTGCCGCAAGAATCCACAAGATAGATGTTACACTTCCATTTTACATTCCATTCCCATTCATTGAATTCAATCCCTTCGGGACAATGGGTGCTGTCATAAGAATTAAATCAATGATTCGTTCGCGCAAAGCATTGTTTGACATGGCTGTTGCAGGTCCCATAGCGGGATTTGTAGTCACGATTATTGTTTTAATAATAGGCTTCACAACGTTACCAGGCATTGAATATATTTATCAGATTCATCCCGAATACAGAACCACAGGAATTCCGACTTCCGGAAATTTTTCATTCGGTTATAATATTCTATTCTGGTCATTCGAAAAAATCTTTACCTCTTCACCAACAGTCTTTATGCCCCCGATGAATGAAGTTTATCACTATCCGTTTTTGTGTGCAGGATGGTTTGGTTTGTTAATCACTGCACTTAATATGCTTCCCGTCGGACAGCTTGACGGAGGTCATATTTCATACGCTATGTTCGGCAGCAAAAGCAAGTTTGTTGCTTACATAACATTTGGATTGCTTGTCTTTTTCGGATTGCTTGGATTGCCCGACTTACTTCAGGCATTAGGAGTGCTGCCCCCGCTTGGATTTGATATCTCAATTGGTTCCGTGGGATGGTTAATATGGGCTTTACTGATTTATTTCGTAATTAAAATCATACATCCCCCGATTGTTCAGGATTTCAATGCTCCGCTCGGAACAACCCGTGTTTTACTCGGTTGGTTTTCTTATTTTATATTTATAGTAAGTTTTTGTCCCGTCCCGCTTACATAATCAATTAACAATTTACAATTAACAAAGAACAATTTCATAATCAACACATCATTATTCATTGCCATTATTCATTAATAATTGTTAATTGCACATTGCTAATTGTCAATTGTCCCTATCACTCCATACATTCTTCCTGATTTATCTCTGTCTCTTCTATATGAATGCAGCAGCCCGGGTTCGGAAAACGTGCAAAGCTCCGATGCCTCAATGTTTTCTTTTTTAACTCCGCCTCCAATCAATTGAGCTAAAACAATTCCTTTCAAATCAGGAAAATACTTATTTTTTTCTTTATCATACTTTACATATTCTTCCGGAAATAAATCCGCAACGTCTTTATCAACCTCAAACTTTCCCTGTGAAATGCACGGAGCAATATAACAGTGAAATGTGAAATCGTGAATTTGTGAATTAAAAGAAGATTTAATTTCACTGATTGCTTTTCCAACAATATTGAGTGAAGTCCCTTTCCATCCCGAATGTATCCCTGCTATAATATTATGATTTGGTTCATACAAAAACACCGACACGCAATCAGCAACACTTACGGTTAAAAAAATATTTTTCTTATCCGTGAACGTTGCATCGCACTCGCCGGCAAATCCGGGTTTATCTATTTTCTTTACGATATCTGAATGAATCTGTTTCTGATAATTAACTCTGTCTGCCGTAATGTTCAGTTCATCAAAAAATAATATCCGGTTTTTTTCAACATTCTCCTTTTTATCCCCGACAGATAGACCAAGATTCAGATTATAAGGAGAAGGACTTACGCCTCCTTTAATGGTTGAGAACCCAAAAACAAGATTCTTAAACTGTGAAAATATTTTTGGTTTTATGATTTCCAATTAATCTTCAAAATCCTTTCTTCCTCTTGTTTGTTTTTTCTGGCTGTGTTTCTTTTTTGATTCAAGCCGGTTTAACTTTGCGGTTTGAGACGGTTTCGTTTTTACTCGCTTCTTTTCAGGTATAAGCGCATTGCTAAGCATATTATATAATTTATCAACCGCATCTTCTTTGTTTTTGAGCTGCGAGCGGGTCTTTTGCGATATAATTCTTATGTATCCCTCTGAGTTTATTTTATTCTGAAGCTTTCCCAGCAAAACCAGCTTCTGCTCTTCATTAAAAATCACTGATAAGCTGATATTAAACAATAATTCTACTTTAGTAGAAACTTTATTTACGTTCTGACCGCCTTTTCCTCCTGAGCGGACTGCCTGAATTATGGATTCTGCCTGAAGCCGTTCTTTAAATTCTTTCTCTGACAAGAAAATTTTTTAAATTTAATTTATAATTTATTATTAATAGCTTGTAATCTTATGAAACTTTTACCGGGAATTTCTTATATAAAATAACAAATCCTTAAACCTTAAATAATACTTAAAGAAAGTTAAAACAATAATGAAAAGAATTTTAGCAGTAACCTTAGTTTTATTAAGCAGTTTAATTTTTGCTCAGGCAAATGCACAAAAAGTTGTTTATTCCAGCACAAATAACCCGTCACAATTGCTTCAGATATTTACAATGAACATTGACGGTACGGACAAAAAACAATTAACGGATTTATCAAGCAACTGCATGTTTCCGAAATTTTCACCTGACGGCAACAGCGTGGTATTTCAGACCGATTTGCTCGATATGTACTATATTGCTGATATAAATGCAGCTACTGTTAGCTATCCGATGTTCGTGTTTAAAGGCTTTAACCCGATTTTTTCTGCTAATGGCGAGTATATAATTTTTTCAGGCGAGCACGAAGGAATGACAACTCTTTACATGATGGCACCGACCGATGCTGATGCTTATCTTATCTCGATGGATGATTACAGCACAATGGCAACCCTTGCTGCAGACGGAAGAACACTTGTTTATTCTGCATTCGGTGGAGGACAAAAAAATATTTACATCACCGACCTTGAAGATTCAACTTCGATGAACGGTGTAAGAATAAGCTCAAACAAAGACGCCAATCTCGAACCGGATATTTCCAGTGATGGGAAAATGATTGCCTATGCAAGTTTCGATATGAACCTTAAAGGAACAATTTATCTTTATAAAGACGGTTCGGAAATAGCGCTTACAAAAGGAATGTCAAGCGCTAATCAGCCGCAGTTTTCACCTGATGCATCAAAAATTGCATTCACGGTTGTAACCGGTGATGACGTTGATTTGTATTTAATGAATAATGACGGCTCGAACGTAAAGCAGATAAACGTTAACGGCGGTGATGTCGGAAGATTCGAATGGGTAGATAATAATCTGATTATTTTTGATGCAAATTATAACGACCAATCTCAAATCGGGGTTGTAAATATAAACACCGGTAAAATTAACATGATTGCAGACGTCGGGCTTAACGCATATCCGAATGTTTTAAGATAATGTGACGAACCAATAAAGAATAGATGAAAGTAATAGAACATTTAGGAAGAGCCAAAAACCCTTTCATAAGTTTTGAGTTGATTCCCCTTTCAAGAGGCGGTGATATCGGAAAAATCTTCAGCATTGTAGAAGAGCTTCTGCCATATAATCCTCCCTTCATCGATATTACTTCACATGCCGCTGAAGTCCAGTACGAAGAAACCCCAACGGGTGAAATTCGCAAAAAAGTAAAAAGGAAAAAACCCGGAACAATAGGCATCAGCGTTGCAATAAAAAATAAATTTAACATAGATACCGTTCCCCATATTCTTTGCCGGGGCTTTACAAAAGAAGAAACCGAAGATGCTTTAATCGAACTTAATTACCTCGGCATCGAAAATGTATTAGCCGTCCGCGGTGATGACAACGGTTACAGAAAACCTATTTCAACCGGAAGAACTACCAATGATTATGCCTGTGATTTGGTTCAGCAAATCAAAGACATGAACTCAGGAAAATATCTTGATGAAGATTTGCTTAACGCAAGTCCGACTAACTTTTGCATCGGAGTCGGCGCATACCCGGAAAAACATTTTGAAGCGCCTAATCTCAGAGCCGATTTGAAAACTTTGAAACAAAAAATCGATATGGGTGCAGATTATATTGTTACGCAGATGTTTTATAACAATCAGCACTATTTTGATTTCGTGAAACTTTGCCGTGACGAAGGTATAAACGTTCCGATTATCCCGGGATTAAAAGTTCTCTCGACTAAAAAAAATCTTACAACCATTCCTGCGAATTTTTATATCGAAATTCCGACGGAGCTGTCGGACGAAATCGAGCGTGCAAAACCCGAGCATGTTGTGGACGTCGGCGCTGAATGGTCTTATAAACAATGCATTGAGCTTCTTGAAAAAGGCGCGCCATCCATTCATTTTTATGTTATGCAAAACATAAAACCCGTTAAAAAGCTGCTCAATAAGCTTAAATTATAATGCCTTGAATATATAAAGGGTTGTTTTTATATTTATTAAGTATGATTTTAAAATATCCCGAAAAGTTTTATAAAAGAATTAGTTTAAATAATAACTCAAATTTTAAAAAAGGGGCTTGATTAAAGCCCCTTTTTTTTTGTGCAATTTTTTAAGCATGTTATATGGAATGACTGATGAAAAATAAAAATGAAAAATAAAAAAATATTTTTATCTGAAAAAAAGATATTGCAAAAAATTTTTCCTGATAAAAATATAAGCAAGATTGAAATAATAGATTTTTATTTTGAGAAACGAAAAAAAATAATTGTCTTTGTTCCCGAGAACTACGTTGAAAAAGTTTTTAATGAAATGTGTGATGCAGGTGCGGGAATAATCGGAAATTATACACATTGTTCTTTCAGAACTCCCGGAACCGGGACATACATGCCTCAAAAAAATGCAAAACCATTTGCGGGGAAAAGCGGAAAGCTCGAATATGCAAAGGAAGTGAAATTAGAACTTGAATGCGGTTCGGATAGTTTAAATATAGTAGTGGATGCTTTGAATGATTCTCATCCTTATGAGGAAATTGCATACGAAATATATGATTTCACAAAACGCACAAATAAGACCGATGGAGTATATGTTCATTTAAAGAAAAATATTAACAGCAAAGAACTGATTTCAAAAATTAATCCGTCGATAGACGGCTCAATGAAACCCGGGGGAATTTTTAAAGATAAAATAAATAAAGTTGCAGTTTTCGCCCGTGAGTTTAACGAAGAAGACTTAAAAAAATTAAAGCAGTTAAAAATAAAAACATCTTTATTTCAATCGGAAAAAAATATTAAAATCGTAAAAACATAATATGACTGAAAATAACATTAACGATAACCCTGAAACAAGCGGAATTGATAATCCGCAGGTTCCTGATACAGGTTCATCACGGGTTCTTGAATACTTCGAATTCAATGATACTGAAAACAAACCCAAAATCGAAGAAGAGCTTCGCATCTTATATGAACTTTGCAGAATAGACGGCGACTTAAAGGACATCAATGATGAGAAGGGAGACCTGCCTGATATTATTATCGAGCAGAAAAACAATCTATTTGAGTTTGAAAATGATATATCGGGTAAAAAAGCCGAACTCAAAAAACTTCAGGAAGAGGAAGCAACTCTTACAAAGCAGATAACAAAGACAGAAGCAAAAGTTAAGAAATACGACGAGCAAAAATACAGCGCAAAGTCAAACAAGGAATATGATGCAATAATGAAATCAATCGATGCTTCAATTGAAATAATCGATAAAAATCAGAAGCGCATTAAAGAACTTGCTGACATAACTGAAATTCTTAAAAGAGATATTGAAGCTGCCGAACGTGAAATGACTGAATTGAAAACCGAACTCGAAGCAAATGAGGCAAAGCTCAGTAATCTTAACGAGGAATTCGAGCAGGAAGAAGCAGAGCTTACCCATAAAAAAGATAACCTGATGGTCCGGCTTGAAGAAGATTTGCGAAACCTGTACAGCAGAATTAATAATACTCTTCGCGGCGAAGCTGTTTCTGTTGTCCGAAGAGGAAACTGCAGCGGATGCTATAACTCAATTCCTCCGCAGCGCGCAATTGAAATTCGTGCAGCAGAAAAATTATTCACATGTCAGGCATGCGGCAGAATTCTCATTGACGAAAAATATATTACTAATAATTAAGATTGACGATTAAAGTTTTCACCGACGGCGCGTCAAAAGGAAATCCGGGCAAATCAGGAATTGGTATCCTGATAACGAATGATACAGATGAAGAGCTTTTAACTCATAGCGAATATATCGGAGAAACTACAAATAATGTCGCAGAGTATTCCGCATTTATAAAAAGTTTGGAACTGATAAAATCCTTAAATCAGGCTGACAGAATAAAAAAAATTGAGTTTTTTGCTGACAGTGAATTGCTTGTAAAACAGATAAACGGTCAATATAAAGTCCGTGATTCAAAGCTAAATTTGCTTCATACTGAAACAAAAAGCATACTTTCCGGATTAAATATTATATACACTATAAATTATATACCCCGAACTGAAAACAAGATAGCAGATAAATTAGCCAACGAAGCAATAAAAAATTTTAATACAGTTCTTTAATTTAATATCCCATTCCATTGCAGACAATCGCGCTATTCCGCAAGACGGAAAGTGAGGAAAGTCCGGACTCCATTAGAGCGGGGATGCCGGGATGATATCCCGGGCGGTAAAGTTCTTAAGAATTTGCCGCAGAAAGTGTCACAGAAAAGTAAACTATCACGTCACTTTGTAGACGTGATAAAGGTGAAACGGCAGGGTAAAAGCCTACCATCCGGAACGCAATTTCCGGGATTGACAAACCTCATCCGGAGCGAGACCAAGTAAAGGAAGCTTAAAGGCGCTGCTCGCTTATATGCGGCTTCCAGGGTAGGTCGCAAAATGTATTGCAGTAATGCAAGACTAAGATAAATGATTGTCATCTTGTGAAAACAGGAAACAGAATCCGGCTTATGCAGAGGGATGGGATTTTTTTCTTTTCTGATATTTAACTCATCTCAAGCATTCTCTTCAAAGACTTATAAGCATTCTTCCTTATTTCTTCATTCAGGATTATTTCAGGTTTTTTATCCCTCATACACAAATATAATTTTTCCAGAGTATTCAATTTCATATAAGGACATTCATTGCATGCGCAGCTTGATTCAGGAGGTGCAGGAATATAAATTTTACCCGGTGCTTTTAATTCCATTTGATGAATTATGCCCGGCTCTGTTGCCACTATGTATTCTTTTCCGTTGTCGTTAATAACATAATTCAATAACGCGCTTGTCGAACCGATGAAATCAGCTTTCTTCAAAATATGTTCCTCGCATTCGGGATGAGCAATAACTTTTGCATTAGGATGTTTCTGCTTTAATTCAAAAATTTTTCTGTCGCTGAATGTTTCATGAACAATACACGCACCTTGCCATAGAATCATATCCCGACCGGTTTTTTTCATTATGTATCTACCAAGATTTTTATCGGGAGCAAAAATAATCCCCTGTGTTTTTGGAATCTGCTCTACAATTTTCACTGCATTCGATGAAGTGCAGATTATGTCCGAAATTGCCTTCACATCTGCCGAGCAGTTTATATAACTTATCAAAACATGCCCGGGATATTTTTGCTTGAACTTCAAAAGCAAATCAGCGGGACAACCCTCTGCAAGTGAGCATCCTGCATTTAAATCAGGCAGAAGCACAAGTTTTTTTGGATTCAAAATCTTTGCAGTTTCAGCCATAAAATGAACTCCTGCAAATACAATTACATCTGCATTTGTCTTTTCTGCATTCTGCGCAAGCTGTAAACTGTCGCCGATGAAGTCAGCTAAGTCCTGAATTTCCGATTCCTGGTAATAATGCGCAAGAATAACTGCATTAAGCTTTTTCTTTAATCGTAAAATTTCTTCGCGAAGATTCAGTTTCGGGTCAACCTTTGTTTCTATTTCCGGTTCTGGTTCAATCATTAATTATTACTGTAATTATTAATTTTAAAAATATTATTTTAGTAAATAAACTCATATTTTGGATTCTCTAAATTGGGGGAAGAATGAATTCAAAATTTTGTTTCCAGAATTAAATTAATAAATTCTTCAACAAAATATGAAACAAAAAGGAATGATTTTAGGTGCAGGATTCGGAACACGCCTGAAACCTTTAACTGATAACATCCCCAAAGCGCTTGTCGAGTACAAGGGCAAACCAATGGTAGTCCATCAGATTGAACGGCTTAAAAAATTGGGAGTCGATGAAATTATTGTTAATGCGCACCATTTCGCCGGCAAGATGGAAAGTTTTTTCAATGAAAACAACTTCGGCGTAAAAATTATTCTCGTAAGCGAAGATAAAATTCTCGGAACAGGCGGTGGAATTTTAAACGTGGAAGAATATTTGAAAAACTCCGATTACTTCTGGGTAATTAACGCAGATATTGATACTGATTTTGATTTAAATCTTATGCGGGAAGAGTGGGAAAAAGAAAAACCTCTTGCAATGCTTCTTGTTCAAAAAAGGAAAACATCTCGTTATCTGGGATTTGATGAAAATATGAATTTATTAAAGCGCGCCAAGTGGTCTGAAACCGGATTAAAACCTGACGGAACTGACCCTAATGCTTTCATTTTTGCTTTCAATGGCATTCATATAATTTCACCCCGTATATTTGATAAAGAAATAAAAGTTGAGTTTAAAGATATTATCGAAATGTACATCAAGCTTTCCAAAGAAGGTGAAAAAATAAAAGGGTTTGATGCAGGAAACAGCAGTTTCAAAGACTTGGGAAAAATAGAAGACCTTGTTTAAGTATTTATTGAATTAATAGGCATAACCGATTCCTGCAGTTAGTACCATATTCTTTCCGAAATTACCATCGAGGTTTACATAAACTCCTCCAAGATGGAAAGCCGCACCTAATATACCAGTCGTATTATTTATTTTATCCATTTCAAATTCAACCGGGACAAGCACATTATTCGATGTCAGATAATTGTATTTTATTTTAGTTGAAAGATTATCGTATTGAACGCCTGCATATAAATCAACAAAAAGAAAACGCTTCGCAACCGTGAGATTAAATACCTTTGCATCTGAATCAACAATATTTATGTTATCTGAATTCAGTTCAACTTTCTGCAGAGCAAACTGAACAGTCACATCAACAGGTAATGTTTTAAGATATTGAGAAACATTATGTTTAATTCCAAAACCTATAACACTTATATCTTCAAGTTTTCCCAATTTAACTTTAGGCAGAAATCTCAGCATAACGTCAGTTCCATAAATAGAACCCGCTTCAAGATGAAGCAGTACAAACGGAGCAACATCAGAACGGTAAATTCCTCCGATTGTTTGCTGTGATTGTTGAATGCCTGAATTATCCCTATAAGTTGCAACGCCGGCATCTCTGACACCAAAAAATGTGGGTGCATTTGTCGTCGTAAACTCAAACGGAGTTGAAATGCCTCCCTGTGTCACCGTATCAACATATCTTAAATTAAATTTTTTGTCCTCATCCTTTACAAAAAAACCAAATGCTTTCAATCCTGCATAAAACCTGAACTGAATTGGATTTTCAAGATTCGATGCTTTTGTGTTGGTATACATTCCCGAATTAAGTGTAACACCTAAAGCTTTATTAACAGGCTTTAAATACGCTGCTGCATATGCCTGAACAACATTTCTAAGTTTGTTTCCCAATAATTCTTCTGTCTGGGCTCTTAGCTTATAAGGGAAAAGTATAACTGCTATTATAAAAACAAAAATTAATTTTCTCATTATTTTTTTCATATATTTATAAAATGCTTTTTACGTTAATAAAATTTCATACATTTCATACATAAAACAAAAAAGCCGCGTTCCTCAACTGCGGCTTCTTTGCTTTTTAATAACTAATCCACTTTTATTATAATAAGAGCAATTTGTATGCAAATAATTTTAAATAAAATTTTGCATTAAAAATCAGCAAAAGCTAATTTGAAATTTTATTTATCAATGTTTTTTAGGATATGCTTATTGGTCTATTCTCCAACAATAGAGCATATTACGATTCTGTTTAAAACCTAATCAATATAATTTTAAAAATCAACATCGTTGCATATTCACTTATATTACGAAGCATATATCTAACTTTATTATATACAATATAGTTATAAAAATTTGTCTAATTTAATTTTTTGAGATAACTTCAGGAGGAAATACTTTCAGTGAAATTAAAAAATGATGCTGAAAAATAATTTTCTTTCATTCAATCGCAGTAATAAAAGAACAAACATTGTGTTTGTCCTTTTATGTTTTACATTACTGCTTCGACTCTTTTCAGTTCCGGAAACTCCCGCATCAAGGCACGCTCAACTCCCGCTCTCAAAGTCATCTGACTCATCGCGCATCCGACGCATGCACCGGTCAAGCGAACTTCAATTATATTATCTTCGGTAATTTTTACTAACTCAATATCACCGCCGTCCATCTGCAAATAAGGACGGACATTGGTTAAAACTTCTTCAACACGCTCAATTGTTATATCTGACATTTGTATATTATCTTTTATTCTGTTTATTCCACAAGCTTTCGGCTTTCTTCAATGGACCTTGCATAATCAAGATACCACGTTCCGCCTTCCTTTATTGCATACAGTTTTGTTTCCTGTCCTTTAAACGTTTTCACAGTAATAGTTGCCTTGTTATCACCTTCTTTTACTTCATTCACGACGTCAAATTCGGTTCCAAGCACGCCAAGCGACTTTGAATCTTTCATTCCTTTAACGAAAAATTCCTGACCGCTTTCATTCCTGTTCTTTGCCTGTTCATCATACATCTTTTTTGATTCTACAGACAAATAACTCCATGCTTTTGCAGGGTTGCCGTCTTTAATTGCCACAACAAAATCTTTGACTGCATTGGATGGAGAATCAGAACCACCTGCCGAGCCGCATGCCGCAATAATAAGGGAAAGTATTAAAAAAATATAATATTTTTTCAAAATCATACGTCAATATATGCAAAAAATCAAAAGAATTAAATTAAAAATAACTTTTCAATATTAACAATTAAACGATTATCTCAAGATTTGGTTTCTCGTTTGCTTTAAGATTTTTTAAGTTAACTTCTTTAACCAGTGTTTTGGCAATGTTTAAAAATGAACCGGCTTCCTCAGACTGCGGCTCAGATAAAACAATCGGCTTTCCCGCATCACCACCCTCACGGACCTTTTTGTTAATCGGAATTTGTCCAAGCAAAGGCACACCGATTTCTTCGCACATTTTTTTCCCGCCGTCTCTTCCGAAAATATAATCACGCTGCCCATCTGGCAAATTATAATAGCTCATATTCTCGATTATACCAAGTGTCGGCACATTAACTTTTTGAAACATCTGAAATCCTTTTCGCGCATCAATAAGCGAAATTTCCTGCGGTGTCGTAACAACAACCGCTCCTGTCAAAGGAATCGTCTGGCTTAATGTAAGCTGTATGTCCCCCGTTCCCGGCGGCATATCGAATAACAGCACATCAAGCTTATCCCAGTAAACATCACTCATAAACTGTTTAAGCGCGCTTGAAGCCATCGGACCTCTCCATACAACAGCAGAATCACCCTCAATCAAAAATCCAATTGACATAACCTCAACTCCGTATTTTTTAATCGGCACAAGCTTTCTTTTACCTGCAACTTCGGTCATTTTTGGTTTTTCTTTTATGTCGAACATCATCGGAATCGACGGACCATAAATATCCGCATCAATCAACCCTACTTTAAGACCAAGCTCAGCAAGCGACACCGCAAGATTAACCGCCGCAGTTGACTTCCCAACTCCGCCTTTACCTGACGCAACTGCAATCGTATTTTTAACATTCGGAATCACAGAAGATTTTTTTGCATCCTTATGCTCAAGCAATCCATATTCAAAATTCACATTCACGTTTTTTATATCTGATGCACCTCTTGCAAACTCAAGCTTAATTTTCTCCATCAATTCTTTAATTACGTTTTCATCTTTATCGGATAACATCAATGTGAGATTCAATTTGTCCCCGTTTATCGAAACACTCTTAATGAAATTCAGCGAAATAAAATCCTTATTTAAAAACGGCTCATTAACTCTTGAAAGTATATCTTTTATCGTTTGTTCTGTTGGCATTTTTATTAAAATTCTATGTTTTATTTATTAACAAGTTACTTTCTATAAAACTTAATTTAAATTCAATAAAACATTGTCACCCGTGGGGTACCCTCCGGGTCACTTGATTCAGGGTCAACATTTCGCATATGGATTCCAGCTTTCACTGGAATGACAGGTGCGCAAAAGGAATTTAAATTCTCCCCCAAATACCCTATTTTCCAATATTCTAATGCTGAACAAAAGAGCTAAAACATATTTATTTCTTCTAGTTCTCGGAGCAATCTTCTGGCTTGGAGCTGTCAATGTGCGTTTCTTAATCGGAAACGAGCTTCTGCTTTTTGATGAATTTAATTTCCGGACAAGTATTCCGCCCGATGAAGAGAACGTGATTTTCAAAATGATTTCCAATGCTTCAATGGTCGTAATTCCAGCTTACTTTATCACTCTCATCGCATCAATTTTATTTCTGAAAAATTGCAAAATTAACCTTAAAGAAAATCCGTGGCTGTTAATGTGCGCGATTTTGTTTTTTGCTTTTGTTCCCGTTGAAATATACAGTCATTTTCTCGATATAAAATTTATGCTTTTGTTTAATGAACGTCCCGCAAATCATGATGGATTATTAAAGCTATTCGGTGAACGCATCGGACTTCTTCGTGGCGTTCCGTGGATTGCACTGATGAGTTACTATTTTATAATCGCAGTTGCAGTTTTTCAACCTATGAAAAAATCTCATCGCGAACTCGAAGAAGAAAAATTAAGAGAGAAACTGCATTCATATAATTACATATTTCACGAAGAAGATGACCTCGCAGTAAAGGATAATTAATTTTAAAAGTAGAGACACAACATTTTTGTGTCTCATAAAAAATATACAGATTTGGCAAGCGTAATAAAAAAAGCTCAGAAAAAAGACATAGATGAAAAAAAAGAAGATATTATTAACGAGCTTATGAGTCTTTTTGAGCAAATAGGATTCGAAGTCCGCATAGAGAAAGGAATGTTCAAAGGCGGGTTTTGCCTGCTCAAAGAAAAAAAACTTTTTCTTATGAACAAAAATCTCGAACAGGATAAAAAAATAAATTATCTCGCAAGAAATCTTTCACTCATAGGAATAGACGAAGTATTCGTTAAGCCCAACATAAGAGAGATAATAGAAAGAGAGACAGAAGAATAACTGCAAGCTCAAATAAATTTTGACCGCAGTTAAATGTTATGAAGATTATTTTATTAGGCACGGGCACTTCACAGGGAGTTCCCATAATCGGATGCACATGCGACACCTGCATATCAACCAATCCAAAAGATAAACGTCTAAGAACTTCCGCATATGTTGAAGTTGACAAGCTGAAAATTTTAATCGATACTTCCATTGATTTCCGCCAGCAGATGCTGAACAATCACATCTTCGACCTTGATGCAGTTTTATATACTCATCATCACGTTGACCATATTCTCGGCATGGATGACCTACGGCAGATTAACCAGAGATACAATAAATACATTGATTTATATGGCGACAGCTTGACCATCGATGAGCTTAAAATCACTTTCAGGTATGTTTTTCATGAAGGACTTCAAAGACATCAGGCGGTTCCGCTTGTTCACATGCACAAAATTGAAAACAAACCGTTCAAGATTCGCAATGTTGAGATAATCCCAATTGAAGTAATACACGGCAATCTGCCGATTATGGGTTACCGCATTGGCAATTTTGCATACATTACCGATGCAAGTAAAATTTCCGAAACTGAACAGAAAAAATTGAAAGGACTCGACGTATTGGTTTTAAATGCGCTTCGCCGCGCTCCTCACCCGACGCACTTTAACATTGAACAGGCAAGCGATCTTGCACAAAAGCTCGGAGCAAAGAAAACTTATTTGGTTCATACAACGCACGATATACGATATGATGAAATAAACCCGACATTGCCAAAAAATGTTGAGCTTGGTTATGACGGCTTAACATTAGAAATATAAATTTTACAACTTCCGGTTGTCATTCCCGCGCAGGCGGGAATCCCAGTCTTAGATACAATGAAAAACATACTCCTCAAAGCTGCGCATGAAGCAGGAAAAATTGTTAAAGAAAATTTTGAAGGCACTTTCAAAATCGAAAGCAAAGACCGTCTTTCAAATTTAGTTACCGAAGTCGATAAGCTTTCCGAGAAAAAAATAATTGAGATAATTCATTCCGAATACCCAGACCATTACATTCTCACCGAAGAAAGCGGCGACCTTCCGCAGGACTCAGATTACAAATGGATAATAGACCCAATAGACGGCACGATTAATTATGCGCACTCAATTCCTTTGTGCTGTGTGTCAATCGGTGTTGAACACAAAGGTGAGTTAATCTTAGGAGTTGTTTATAACCCTATGGGCAACGAATTATTTTTTGCTGAAAAAGGTAAAGGCGCATTTCTGAACGATAAAAAAATTAGCGTTTCCAAAACCGATAACGTAAGAAAATCTCTGCTCGTAACCGGCTTTCCGTATAACACAAGCGATAACCCGAATAACCCGCTCGCGATTTTTTCTAAATTTGTTTTGATGGATATTCCTGTCAGACGCTTAGGTTCGGCTGCGCTCGATATATGCTGGCTCGCTGCAGGAAGGTTCGATGGTTTCTGGGAATATAATCTCAATGCATGGGATACCGCAGGAAGTGTAATAATTTTAGAAGAAGCAGGTGGTAAAGTTACCGATTTCGGCGGAAATAAATATTCTGTCTATGGAAGAGAAATTCTCGCAACAAACGGAATTATTCACGACGAAATGTTGAAACACATTCAGGAAGCAAAAGGAAATAAAATTATTTAAATGGAATATATAAATTTTCAACCATTAGAAAATGTTGATGTTGAAATAATTTATAACAATAAAATATATGATTTACATAATACTGCTGAGTTTTTAACATTCATTTATGATGAAGATAAAATGAAGTTAACTTTAATATGGATATATCCAAGTGAATATTTTATAAAATACATGGCTCCAAAACTTAGTGAAAAGTTTTTTGTTAGAAATGATATAAATCCCAATTTAGAACAAAAATATATTTCATTAGAATTTAAATTTGTTACTAATTTTGAAAATATTGAGGGCGATAATGAGTTACCGATTGAAGAAAGTTATACTGTGAGTCAATTTTTACCTATAAATGAAACAAATAATGATTTAGTTATAGAATTTCAGAATGATTCAAAAATGATAATTGATGCAGAAGAAGTTTATTTTAATAATGATTTTAAGTTTAGTCAGGAATTAGGAGAATAATTTAATCTATATTTCCTTCAACACTTCAATCATCTCAAGCACTGTCATCGCAGCTTCATAACCTTTATTATTTTTAATCTGTGCATCATCAACTAAGCTTCTCTCATACGCCTGCTGTGCAGTGAAGCACGTCAGCACGCCAAATCCCAAAGGCATTTTATTATCAGTTGAAATAATATTCAGATTATACGCAACAGGACTTGCAACGTATTCAAAATGCGCAGTGTCGCCTTTTATAACACAGCCAAGTGTAATTATCCCGTCATATTTTTTCTTCTTCGATGTGCAAAGTTTTTTTACGACCAGTGGAATTTCATAAGCACCCGGCACAGCAAAATAATCAATCTTCTCCGCGCTGATTCCGTTTTCTTTCAGCGCAATTTGCGCTCCCATAATCAAATTATCAACTATGGGTTTATTATAACTGCTCGAAACAATCGCAAGTTTTAATTTTTTCTTACTCATTAAGTTAAAATAATCTCCTCTTCATATTAATAATGTAATTCGCAGGAATGCAATACTTCCCAAAGTTTAAATTATCTGTCGAGCTGATCCCGTGATAATCCGACCCGCCGCTCTCAAGCAAAAAATACTGCGATGCAAGTCCGGAGTAATATTTAGCATCATCCTTCGAATGCGACGGATGCAAAACTTCAATCCCATCCATCCCCGCATCCAAAAATTCTGTCAGCTCAACGTCCCTGAACGTTCTGCCCGGATGCGCAAGAAAGGATAATCCGCCAATGGAGTTAATTAATTTGAAAATTTCTTTTAACGTGGGATTCTGTTTCTTCACATAAGCGGGTTTATCATCGCCGATATATTTCATAAAAGCCTCGCCGATTGTCTTGACGTGTTTTTCATTTACAAGCGCTTTGGCAAGATGCGGTCTTCCTATCGATGCCTTACCATTTATTTCCGATGACTTCAATACATCATTATAAGTTAAATCAATCCCTTCTGAATTTAGAATTTTCAGCATTTCTTTAATTCTGTTTATCCTTATATCACGAAAATTCTCTAAATAATCTTTTAAAATTTTGTTTTTGTAATCAATAAAATACGCGAGTATGTGAACTTCCTTACCCTGAAAATCTGCACTTAGCTCAATTCCCGGAATAATCTCCAAATCCCGCTTCTTGGCAGCTTTCAGAGCATTATCAATAGCAGAAATGTTGTCATGGTCGGTAATACTTAGAATATTTATACCCTTCTTTAATGCTTTCTCAACGAGCTCTTCAGGTGACAAAATCCCGTCTGAAAAGTTCGTATGTGTATGCAGGTCAGCCTTAATTTTTTTATTAACTACGTCCATTTTTAATTTGACACAACCCAAACAAGGATAACACAAAGCCGCAAAAACACAAAACAAATTTTTAATTATTATTAATTTTGTGATTTTGTGGATTTTGTGTTAAATTTTTGGTTTAATTTCCTAATAAATAGATAATTATTTTGATTTTATTACAAATTTTAAATAAGTATATTTATACGCTGAATATGAAAGAAAGCATATTTAAAAAAATCGCGCGATTTATTAAATATAACAAATTATTTACCTTATTTATAATAATATTTTCTTTACTACTTTACATGCTTGTCTTCAGTAATAACGGACTCATTCAACGTTTTGAAGCCAACAGCGAAAAATCACAGCTTGAAAAAGCTCTGAATGACGAGCAGAAAAAAAATGAAGCATATCAGCAGGAAATAAAGGATTTAAACACTTCGGATTTTAAAATTGAACAGGTTGCCCGCGAAAAGTACGGGTTAACCAAAGAAGGTGAAACAATCTACAAGATTATAGCGGATACAACGAAAAATTGATGAGTGAATTAGTCTCTACGTTAGAAACAATTCTGAAAATACACTCCCCCACAGGTTATACAAAAGAAATCATAAACTACCTGGTAGATGAATTTAAAAATTTGCCGGTAAAAATTGGTATGACAAATAAGGGTTCTTTGCTTGTGTCGTTTTCAGATAACCCAGAGCTCGTAATTGCAGGACACATCGACACTCTCGGAGCAATGGTTAAGGAAGTTAATACCGATGGAACACTCGGAATTACTACACTTGGTTCATACCCTTTGAATTCATTCGAGGGCGAGTATGTAACAGTCCGCAACTACAACGGTGAGCATTACCGCGGAACATTTTTATTGAAAAATCCTGCCGCTCACGTCAACAAAAGCGTCAGTGATACTAAACGCGAGCTTAGCTCAATGGCAATACGTCTCGATGAGCTTGCTGAAACTCCCGAGAAAATAAAACGTCATAACATCGGCACGGGAAATTTTGTTTTTTATGATGTCCGTTTCGAGCATACAAAATCCGGATTTATAAAAAGCCGTTTCTTAGATGATAAAGCTTGCGTTGCTGTTATGATTGAATTGATAAAGGCTTTATGCAAAGATAAATACACAGGTGATGTTGCATTTTATTTTTCGAATTATGAAGAAGTCGGACATGGTGCAGCAGTCGGCATTCCCGATTCCATAAAAGAAATGCTTGTGCTCGATATGGCTGTCATTGGTGAAGGATGCAACGGAAAAGAAGATGCTGTTTCAATTTGTCCTAAAGACTCTTCAGGACCTTATGACTTTGATGTTACAAATAAATTGATAAAAATAGCAAAGCAGTTTAACATAAATCACGTAATAGATATATATCCATACTACGGCTCTGACGGCTCTGCAGCTCTTTTTGCAGGCATTGATGTTAAAGTCGGATTAATCGGTCCCGGCGTTTCGGCATCTCACGGTGTTGAGAGAACGCATTTGAATGGACTGATAAATACTTACAACCTTACTTATTATTACATTCTGAATTACAATAACTAACTGATTTTTATTTAACAATGACGAGAATTGTTTCAGGGATAAAACCCTCAGGTGAAATGACAATAGGCAACTATCTTGGCGCAATGAAAAGATGGGTTGAGCATGACCAGAATACAAATGAATGTTTATATTTCATTGCAAATCTTCACGCAATAACGGTTCGGCAAGACCCTGAAACTTTAAAAAAACGCAGTCTTGATGTAGTGGCATGGCTTTTAACACTCGGTGTTGACCCGAAGCAGTCCATTATATTTATGCAGTCAATGATTCCTGCGCACAGCGAAATTTGCTGGATACTAACGAACTTTGTTACTGTCGGCGAGTTGAATAAAATGACTCAGTTCAAAGACAAGTCGCAGAAACAGGGCAAAGATGGTCAGCTTGCAGGATTATTTGAATATCCTGTTCTTATGGCGGGTGATGTTTTGCTTTATGATGCCGATGAGGTTCCTGTCGGTGATGACCAGGCGCAGCACGTTGAGCTTACACGGAACATTGCAACAAGATTTAATAATCTTTACGGAGAAACTTTTAAAATTCCAAAAGCAACAGTTTCAAAAGTAACCGGCAGGATAAAAAGCTTGAAAGACCCGAACTTGAAGATGAGCAAGAGCGAAGATGCAGAAGACAGCTATGTTTTATTGCAGGATTCACCTGAAACAGTTTTGAAAAAATTCAAACGCGCAGTAACGGATTCTGATAGCGTTGTTAAGTTCGATGCAGAAAATAAACCTGCTATCAGCAATCTGCTTGTGATTTTCTCAGGCTTTACTGAAAGACCTATAGAAGAAATCGCAAAAGAATATGAAAATGCAGGTTATGGTAAATTCAAAAACGATGTTGGTGAAGCAGTTGCAAATAAACTAAGCATATACCAGAAAGATTTCAAAAAATACCGCGACGATGAAAATTATTTAATGGAAGTAGTTAAAGATGGTAATGCAAAAGCAAATGAAATTGCAGTCAAAAAAATCAAAGAAGTTTACGATAAGTTAGGATTAATATATTAACAAGTTTTGTCAAAAGACGAAAAAGAAGACAGCAAAAAACAGGAAGCTTTAAAAAAATCCGGAGAGATTCCCAAACACATTGCCATCATAATGGACGGCAACGGCAGATGGGCAAAGTCTAAAGGATATTCCCGTTACTTGGGACATCAGGAAGGTGTTAATTCCGTTCGCGATATCGTCGAGGCAAGTGCTCAGGTCGGAGTAAAATATTTAACTGTTTATACTTTCTCAACGGAAAACTGGCGAAGACCTAAGAATGAAGTTACTTTATTGATGAAGCTTTTAATTAAGACTTTGCGTAAAGAAACAGAACGTTTGCACAAAAATGGCGTAAGATTAATTTCAACGGGCAACCTGAAAGAGCTTCCCGAACAGGTTTATAACGAGCTTCAGGATTCCATGAAAAAGACAAAAGACAATCAAGGTCTTGTTCTTAATCTTGCATTGAATTATAGCGGAAGATGGGAAATCGTTAACACCGTTAAAAAAATTCTTAACGATAAAATTCCCATTAAAGACATAGATGAAAAGCTGTTTTCATCATATCTTGAAACTGCAGAAATTCCCGACCCCGATTTACTTATAAGAACCGGCGGGGATTACAGAATAAGCAATTTTTTGCTGTGGCAGACCGCTTATTCGGAAATTTACATAGAAGACATATATTGGCCTGATTTCAAGCGGGATTACCTCTATAAAGCCATAAAAGAATATCAGCGGCGGGAGAGAAGATTCGGTATGATAAGTGAACAAATTCAGGATTTAAAAAGTATTAATAAATAAATTATACAGAGTTTAAATGTTAAAAAAATCAACTTTTAAAGTATTATTTTCCTTTTTCTGCAGTTTCTTGCTATTAATTACTGTTTTTACAAGTGTTACAAAAGCGCAAGATGAAAACGCACCTCCTAAATACCGGATTATCAGTATTAATACAATCGGGAATAAAACCGTTGATAAAAATACAATAGTTGGTTATTCAGGTTTGGAAGTCGGACAGGAAATTACAATTCCTTCTGATGAGTCGAGAGATGCTATGAAAAAGCTCTGGAATTTAAATTTATTTTCCGATATTGAAATTTATGTAGATAAAACTGTCGGGAATGATGCTTATTTGGTAATAAGAGTTGAAGAATTCCCGCGTGTTGAGTCGGTGCAGATTACAGGAAATAATGAATACTCAAAAGAAGATTTAGAAGAAAAAATTCAACTAACCCCGGGTGAGATAATTACTCCACAGCGCTTAAAAGATATTGCTTATAATCTTGAGAAGTTTTATCAAAGTGAAGGATATTCACAAGTAAATGTTGAAGCTGACCAGTTGCTTTCCGCAAACAATGAAGCACGCGTCAGAATAAAAATTAATGAAGGAAATAAACTCACAGTTCAGAAAATCGAGTTTCAGGGAAATAAAAATGTAAACTCCGATGACCTGAGAGGAGCAATGGAAAACACTTCCGAAAAAGTCTGGTGGAAATTCTGGGATGGAGCTACCTATGATAAGGCAAAGTTTGAGCAGGATTTAAAATTAGTGGAAGGATATTATAAAGAAAAAGGATTTAAAGATGCTGTTGTTGAAGATTATGAATTAAAAATAAGTCCGAACAAAGAAGATGCAACATTAATTATAAAAGTTGATGAAGGCAATAAATTTACTCTGAACAAAATAGAAGTTGAAGGAAATACAGTTTATTCCGATTCATTAATTCTTGAGCGCATTGACATGAAGCGCGGGGATATTTTGAATCTAAAAAAGCTTAATGACAACCTTTATGGCAATGAAGCTGAAACTGACGTTAGTGCATTGTATCTCGATAACGGTTATCTTGGTTATAATGCTGAGATAACTGAAAAAGCTTTACCCGGAAACAAAGTTGATTTGAAAATCACAATTACTGAAAACAGGCAATTCAGATTTGGTCTGGTTAATCTTGAAGGAAACGACAAGACAAAAGATAAAGTTTTAAGACGTGAATTATATACAATACCAGGACAATTTTTTAATAAAAGCAATGTCAGAAGAAGTTTGCAGAATCTTAATGCGCTCAATTATTTCAATCCTGAAAAATTAGGGCAAGATCTTTCTCTATCCAATGATTCGACTGTTAACATAAAATATATTGTCGAAGAGCGTTCATCAGACCAGTTTAATGCTTCAGTAGGTTACAGCGAAAGCTTTGGTATCACCGGTGCGTTCGGCTTGACATTTAATAACTTCGATATCTCTGCTCCGTTTTCAGGCGGTGCCGGGCAGATTTTAAATTTCACATGGCAGTTTGGTGAAAGCGGAACTTACAGAACATTCCAGGTCGGATTTACCGAGCCATGGTTTATGAACACACCGACATTATTAGGCATTAACCTTTATGACACTCGTCAGAATTATAGCGGCATCGATATACGTGAAACAGGAACAAGTTTAAACATAGGAAGAAGATTCAAATGGCCTGATGATTATTTCAGGGGTGACTGGACATTAAAATACCAAAAAACCGATACCAAATCAGGAGGCGGATATTACGAAGTCGGTGTTCGCGACCAGTTTTCACTCAGACAAACGATAAGCCGTTCAACCGTTTTTGATCCCATATTTCCTGTGTCCGGAACTAAAGTAGCAAACTCAACTGAGCTTTCAGGCGGACCGTTCTTGCCGGGTAACGTTGAATTCGTAAAAAATATTTTTACTGCAGAAGCATATACACCTATTACAAGAGAGAGCCGTCTTGTGCTTTACTCAACATTTAATTTCTCATTCATAAACTCGTTTGCAGCTGATAAGTATCTGCCGCCGACAGAAACATTTTATATGGGTGGAAACGGTTTGACATACAACACAATTCCATTGAGAGGATATGACGACAGAGGCATTGGTCCTAAGAACTCCGGAGGCAACCCTATCGGCGGAAGAATAGCTTTGAAATACGGACTCGAGCTTAGATACCCGTTATCTCTTGACCCGTTCCCGATTTTTGTTCTTGCATTTGCTGAAGCAGGAAATGTTTTCAGTGATTTTTCTAAAACCGACCCGTTTGATTTAAGAAGGTCTGTCGGATTTGGAACAAGATTAATGCTTCCCGCCGTTGGATTGATTGGCTTTGACTTTGGTTATGGTTTTGACCGTCAAATTGTGGATGAACAACCGCCAAAGTGGCTTTTCCACTTTTCTTTCGGTAGAGGATTTTAGATATAAATTTTATAATTTAAACAAAAGGAGAACTATTTTTGAAAAACATTTTTTTAAAGGCAGGGATATTTATAGCTTTATTCATCCTGAGCGGATTTGCTAAAGATTCTTATGCCCAGATGAAATTCGGTTATGTTGACAGCGAGGTAATTCTAAAACAATTGCCCGAAGCTATACAGCTTACTACCGACCTTGAAGCATTCAGGGATAAATTTCTTGATACATTGAGAACCAAAGCGCTGTCTTATAAAGAGCAGGATTCTTTGTTTGCAATTGCATATACAGACGCTCAGCAAAAGGTTGAAAGCGGTGCAGTGAAAAGCAATGAAGAACTGAAAGCATTGAATGACCAAATCAGCAACATGCGTATGAACCTTGCACAGCTTGAAGAAGATTTAAAAAATTATGACCAGTATGTCCAGCAGGAAGTTTATAACAGAAGACAGGAGCTTTCAAAACCTTTATATGATAAAATTAATAAAACCATAGAATCGCTCGCAAAAGAAATGGGACTGACGTTTGTGTTAGATAAAGCTTCAGGAGGACTTCTCTATGGAGATAAGAATTTCGACATAACATTTAAAGTTCTTGATAAGCTGAAATAATTTCAGTTAACTCTTAAATCTTTCATGAAAAATCTCATCATAAAAACAGGAATATTATTTTTCTTAATTTCACTTTGTATTCCTTTTAGATTATATGCTCAGTCAAAGATTGGCTATGTTGATACCAAGAAAATAATAGACGCAATGCAGGAATCACGCGATGCAAAAACACGCCTCGATAATCTTGTAGCCGAATGGCAGACTCAGTTGACAACACTTCAGGATAGTTTAAAGCTGATGAAAGAGGACTTTGAAAAGAAAAAGCTTATTCTTACTGACCAGCTTAAACAACAAAGAACCCAGGATATCCAGACTCTTGAAACAAATATAAATAACTTTAAGGTTCAGAAATTTGGTGAAAACGGCGAGTATTTTCAGAAACAGGCGGAATTTATGAAGCCCGTGCAGGACAGAATCTTTCTTGCAATACAAACTGTTGCCACCAATGAAGATTATGACTATGTAATTGACCGGAGCGGAAGCATTTCTCTCTTATTTGTAAACGAGAGAAATGACTTAACCGCAAAAGTTTTGAAAGTTATCGAAGGGAAATAAAATGAAAGCCGGCGAGATAGCCGAACTGCTAAACGGAGCGTTATCAGGAGATAAGAACTTAGACATTGTAAACGTCGGAAAGATTGAAACCGCTTCCCGCAATGAAATTACGTTCATTTCAAATCCACTCTACGAAAAATTTTTTAATACTACCTCCGCAGGCGCAATATTATTATCGGAAACTTTTAATATTAAATCACAAAGAAATGATTTAACCATAATAAGAGTGCCTGATCCTTACCGCGCATTCCTTAAACTCATTGACATATTTAACAAAGATGAACATACCTCAGAAGAAGGAATATCCAATTATTGCGCAATTGGAACAGATGTTTCTTTAGGTGAAAAAACATTCATAGATGACTTTGTAAAGATCGGCGATAATAGCTCTATAGGCGAGGGAACAAAAATTTATTCTAACTGCTCGATTGATAAATCCGTTAAAGTTGGAAAGAATTGTATAATTTATCCTAATGTAGTAATTTATAAAAATTGTGAAATTGGTGACAGGGTAATAATTCACTCGGGAACAATTATCGGATGTGATGGCTTTGGACATGCAAAAAATGAAGATGGGAGCTATCTGAAAATTCCTCAAAAAGGAATCGTTAAAATCGAAGACGACGTCGAAATAGGAAGCAACACATGCATAGACCGTGCTACAATCGGTGAAACATTAATTTCTAAAGGTGTCAAGCTTGATAATCAGATACAAATTGCACACAATGTTGAAATCGGTGAAAACACTGTCATCGCAGCTCACACCGGAATAGCAGGCTCTACAAAAATCGGCAAGCGCTGTATGATTGGCGGAAAAGTCGGAATCGCCGGGCATTTAACCCTCTGTGATGACGTTATAATCGGTGCGGCATCAAATGTATCCAAATCAATTTCGCAGCCCGGCTTATATACAGGTTACAGAGCGAAACCTCACCGTGAGGATTTAAAAATTGAAGCGTCGTTAAGAAAGCTCTCAAACAAATAATTCTATGTTAGAAAAGCAAAGAACAATTTCAAAAAAGGTAACTCTATCGGGAGTCGGACTTCATACGGGAAATAAATCAAACATGACATTCAAACCCGCTCCTGAAGATTATGGAATTAAATTCAAAAGAATTGACATTCCTGACTCACCCGAAATACCCGCTGACGTTGACCATGTAAAAGACATTTCAAGAGGAACTACTCTTGAAATGAATGGTGTGGAAGTTCATACTGTTGAGCATGTTCTTGCTGCAATTATGGGATGTGAAGTTGATAATCTGATTGTCGAGCTTGATAACAACGAAACACCGATAATGGATGGAAGCGCAATTGAATATGTTAAAACTTTAAAGAGCGCAGGCATCATTGAGCAAAATGCAAAACGTGATTATCTTGTTATTGAAGACACTATTCATTATCAGGATGAGAAAAAAGGAATCGACATCGTTGCTCTTCCCTTAAAGGATGATTTCAGAGTTTCGGTTATGATTGATTTTAATAACCCTGCATTGGGAGTTCAACATACGGGACTGTTCAGCTTACAGAATGAATTTGAAACTGAGTTTGCACCCTCAAGAACGTTTTGTTTTGTCAAAGAACTTGAGATGCTTCGCGAACAGGGTCTTATAAAAGGCGGAGATATCAACAATGCAATTGTTATTGTTGACAAAGACTACAGTGAAGGTGAATTTGAAGCTACGAAGAAAAAACTTGGCATTCAGGAAAGTGTAATACTTGGCTCTAATGGTATTCTGAACAACAAAACCCTTCGTTTTAAAAACGAACCTGCCAGACATAAGCTTCTTGACCTTATCGGTGATTTAGCTTTAATTGGCGCGCCGGTAAAAGGTCAGATTCTGGCAGCAAGACCCGGACACGCTGCAAATGTTGAGTTCACAAAAATGCTTCGCAAGCTTTATCTGCAGAAAAAAATTGAGATGAAGTTTCATATAATGAAAACAAACAACATTGTAATGGACATAGAAGCAATTTTGAAAGTAATGCCTCACCGTTATCCGTTTTTGTTGGTTGATAGAGTAATTGATATAGAAATAGAAAAGAAAATCATAGGCATTAAAAACGTTACTTACAACGAATATTTTTTTCAGGGTCATTTCCCTTCTCGAAAAGTTTTTCCCGGTGTTTTAATTGTCGAAGGCATGGCGCAATGCGGTGGTTTATTGATTCTTAATACTCTGGAAAATCCCGAAAACAAACTTGCATTCTTTGCATCAATCGAGAAAGCAAGATTCAGAAAACCAATTACCCCCGGAGACCAGATTATTTATGAAATCAACCTCGTTTCTTTTAAACGCGGTATATGTAAATTCGAAGGCAAAGCATATAAAAACATGCTTGGCGGAGAAATTGCAGCCGAAGCTGAAATGACGGCTGCAATTGTAGATAAATAATTTATACGTTAGTTAACGCTTCTATTCCCGGAAGTTTCTTTCCTTCAAGATATTCAAGTGATGCTCCGCCACCCGTTGAAACGTGAGTAACAGAATTTTCCAATCCTGCCTTTGCAATTGCAGCAGCAGAATCACCTCCTCCAACAATTGTAGTTGCACCGTTTTGTGTTGCCTCCGCAAGAGCATTTGCTACTTCAAAAGTTCCCTTTGCAAAGTTATCCATTTCAAAAACTCCCATCGGACCATTCCATACAATTGTTTTTGAATCCAAAATTTCTTTTCTGAATTTCTTTATCGTCTCAGGACCGATATCCATTCCCATCCAGTTAACATAATCCCCCGTCACTCTGTCAAACTCAATTATATTAAACTGCGCATCTTCAGCAAACTTATCTGCAATTACAAAATCAATCGGAAGCGTAATTTCTTTTCCCATTTGTTTAGCTTTTTCATAAAGCTCTTTTGCAAGCTCGATTTTATCTTCTTCAAGAATCGATTTCCCTATTTCAAATCCAAGTGCTTTATAAAACGTGAACATCATTCCGCCGCCGATTAAGATTTTATCAGCTTTGGTCAAAAGATTTTCAATCACATCAATCTTTCCTGAGATTTTTGAACCGCCAAGGATTGCGCACAAAGGTTTTTTGGGATTATTAACAGCATCTGATAAATACATGATTTCTTTTTCCATAAGATAACCCGCTGCACAGGTATCGATAAAGTGCGTCACTCCTTCTGTCGAAGCATGTGCGCGGTGAGCAGTCCCGAAAGCATCATTCACATATATATCACCATATCTTGCCAGTTTCTTTGCAAATTCAGGGTCATTTTTTTCTTCCTGTTTATAGAATCTCAGATTTTCAAGAAGCAAAATATCACCTTGGTTCATGTTATCAATTACTGTGAGATTATCATCACTCATGCAGTCATCAGAAAAAAGAATCTGCTTATCCAGCCACTTGGTCATATATTCAGCAACCACATTAAGAGAATATTTCGGATTTACTTCGCCTTTTGGACGTCCAAGATGACTCATTAAAATACATTTGCCTCCGTTTGATGTAATTGCATTTATTGTGTCACGAGTTTCTATGATTCTCTTCGGATCGGTTATGACTCTGTTTTCATCGAGAGGAACATTGAAATCAACTCTTACAAGAACTCTTTTTCCTGAAATTTTATTCTGGTCGATTAAATTTTGTAAAGTTAGCTTTGCCATGATTAATTTTGCATTATTAATTATTTGAAGTTAAATGAAGGGTTGGAATAAGACAATAAAAAACCCTTTCAAATTTCTTTGAAAGGGTTTTAAATTTCAATTCAAGAAATATTACTTTTAAATTACTTGATGAGCAACATTTTCTTTGTATTTACAAAACCGTTAACTTCCAGTCTGTAGAAGTATGCACCTGATGCCAATCTGCTTGCATCAAATTCAACTACAAAATTTCCTGCATTCTGGAATCCGTTTACTAAAGTTGCTACCTCTTTTCCTAAGATGTCATAAACTTTCAATGTTGTAAGTCCTGACTTTGGAATTGAGAAGTTAATCTTTGTTGTCGGGTTGAACGGATTTGGATAGTTTTGTGACAATGAATAATCATTTAATACTGATACATTAGTTTCAGTATTTGTCAATGGAGTAGTTGTTGTAACTCTCACAGTATATCTGTGCCATGTTCCCAAATCTCCCGAAGCATTATCAGAAACTCTTACTACCCATGATCCTGCTGCTGAAGTTCCTATGAACTTAGCAAGTGAATCCTGTGCACTTCTGTATCCAGGTCTCCAGCTTCCTCTGAATCCACCTTGTGGAGTTGAGTCTGCTGCTGTTGCTGTCCAGATACCTCTTGTTGCTGTATCTTTTAATGCTACATTGATTAAATCATTCTGGCTTAATCCGAATGTTCCTGTTCCCATTCTTGAGACAAGTGTATCGGTTTTTCCTGCGTGAGTAAGAGTGACTTTTAAATCACCACACCAGGTATGAACAATTGAGTCAATTACAACTTCAACTCCCAATACAGTTCCGCCACCTGTTACCATGAATGAATCTGCAATACCAGCTGGAGTATTATCAGGAATAGCTTTGTTCAAGCTTCCGCGGGTGATTGTTGTCTGAATGCTTGGAGGAGGAGGTGTACTTAAAGTATCAGTAAATATTTCGTTAGCTCCGGTCAAAGCACCTGAGCCAACACCGCCTGCGATAACGCATTTTGCAATACCACTCGAGTAATTTACAACACCACCCTGATATGCGCAGATAACTGTAGGTTTATTTTGTTGAAGAGTCCAGGTATTAGCACCGGGGCTGTATAAATAAGTTGTGTTTGTTCCGGTAAATCCTGATACAGCGCCGCCAACGACTAATGCTCCTTTGCTGCCCCAATTATATGCATTCATTCTGTATTTAACACCGGTTGGATATGACGCACCTGTTGTCCAGGTAATAACACTTCTGTCTGACTGACTGATGACACCTCTGTAAGTTGTGCCCACAACAACACCGCCTTGTAATCCACCGACGTAAACAATCGTATCACCAACAATTGTACATGCACCTTCAGCGGTTCCTATAGGTAGCGGAGTTGCGTTTCTCCATGTGTTTGTTTTTGCATTATAGAGATAAACATTATTTACAGACACTGCACCGGTATATCCACCAACATGATAAATCAAACTATCCTGATAACCGGCGGCTCTATTAAAATATAAAGCTTGAGGCAGAGGTGCTTTTGTTGACCATGTATTAGTATTTACATTATACATATACATAGCTGCTACCGGAGGAGCTGTTCCGCCGAATATGTTAATACCGCCCATACCGTAAAGAGAATCTCCCAATCTTGCTGATGCGCATATCCTGATTGAATCAGGGTAAGGCGCTACTTGAGACCATACATTGGTATTAACATTATACCTGTAAACTGTTCTTGAAGGTTTTCCGGCACCAACCGAATCACCGCCCCATGTATAAATCCATCCTGTATCATTTCTTGAATAACCAACACCGCCTGAATAATATCTTGATAAAGCTAAAGCTCCTGTTGACCATGAACCTATTGCATCTATAAAGCCGGGTTCATAGGTAGGAACTTTATAATCTGTGCCGTAAGCTTCTGTTAATGAAGTTGCGGTATTTTTTACTTCGCTATTTTTGTATCCGAAAAAAACAATCGAAACAACCAATAACGGAATAAAATATAACAGTAATTTTCTTACTCTCATTTAATTCTCCTTTTTGGGGTTTAATTTAATAAATCTTATTTTGAATGGAAAATATTAATTCTGAATTACTATTAATAAGCAAAGTAAAGTGTCAAATTATTATCTATTTGTCAATCAAAAAAGGCTAACATAAAATCAATATGAAACAAAAAAGGGGCTTTCGCCCCTTTTTTGATAATAAATACGTTTTAAATCTAAATTACTTAATAAGTAACATTCTCTTTGTAGCTACAAAGTCACCTACTTGTATTCTATAGAAGTAAGCTCCTGATGCAAGATTGCTTGCATTAAAGTCTATAGTATGTGTACCTGCGGTCTGCATACCATTTACTAATGTTGCTACTTCTTTACCCAAGATGTCATAAACTTTCAATGTTGTAAACCCTGCTTTTGGAATTGAGAAGTTTATTTTTGTTGAAGGATTGAACGGATTTGGATAGTTCTGTGATAATGTATAATCACTGATTGTGCTTGCAATCACTTCATTGTTTGTTAATGCAGAAGTGGTAGTTATTCTCACAGTGTATCTGTGCCATGTTCCCAAATCTCCTGAAGCATTATCAGAAACTCTTACTACCCATGATCCTGCTGCTGAAGTTCCTATGAACTTAGCAAGTGAATCCTGTGCACTTCTGTATCCAGGTCTCCAGCTTCCTCTGAAACCACCTTGTGGAGTTGAGTCTGCTGCTGTTGCTGTCCAGATACCTCTTGTTGCTGTATCTTTCAATGCTACGTTGATCAAATCATTCTGACTTAAACCGAATGTACCTGTTCCCATTCTTGAGACAAGAGTATCGGTTTTTCCTGCGTGAGTAAGAGTGACTTTTAAATCACCACACCAGGTATGAACAATTGAGTCAATTACAACTTCAACTCCCAATACAGTTCCACCACCTGTTACCATGAATGAATCTGCAATACCAGCTGGAGTATTATCAGGAATAGCTTTATTTAAGCTTCCACGAGTTATAACTGATTGAACGTTTGAAGGAGTCATATCTTTCAATACATAACCTGTAATTGCCTGGTTCTGCCAGTTCAAAGCAAGAATGAATTTGTTATTAACAACCATACATTCTGCACCACCTGCGATACCAACACCGGGACCGGTAAGGTTAAAGATATATGTTGCTTTTAATGTACCAGAAGCAACGTGATATTTATACAATTCAGCAGTTGTAGCAGCTGTTCCGCCAGGACCTTGGTTCCAAACCCATAACCATGCAGAATCTGCTGTTGAAGTTGAATCCCATGCCAAGCCGTATTTTGCTGTTGCAATGGTTGTAATTGTTCCTTTTAAAACACCTGCAGTATCATAACAGGTAATGTTTCCGCCAAAGTCACAGTTCCAGAAACCTTTTCTGTTAGGATCATAAGCAATTGCTCTATAAATTGCGCCCGCTGTTGTAAAGGTTGCCATTGTAGCACCGGTAGCAGGATTAATTCTTCTTAACTGATTTGTTGCTGAACCGCCGTATACAAATCCGCCTGGTCCGTTTGTCAAATCTCTGACTGCACCCGGGTAAGTCGTAGAATCAGCAAGAGTTCCGGGACCGCCTGAAGGACCATTATTATTTCTTCTGTACCACATGTTAGGCGTATTCCATTTATTCATAATCCAGTGGCTGCCATTCATAATAGCACCTACAGTTCCGCTGTTCGGACCTGGGATTGCTGAATAATTGAAATTAAATGCTGTTGGGTATGGGAAAGTAAGAGGTCTGCCTGTATCTGCTTCAAAACCTGTTCCCGGTGTATTTTCGGTTACAGGTGCAGTATCTGCATTCGGGTCTCCAGTTATCTGGCTGATAAAACCAACTAAAAGTCCCATCACTAAAATAAGACTAAGGAAATAAAGTAGCGTAAATTTTCCTTTCATTTTTTTCTCCTTTAATTTGAATAATTAAAATTTGTATCAAATTCCGAATTTTATGGGGAATAAAATTTTACGAATTCGATTAAAATTATTAAGCAAAGTGTCAAATATTTACAACTTTGTCAATAACGAAAACAATCTTTAAAAATAAGAAAATTTTAAGAATTTTATTACTATGGGATTTTATGTATAGAAAATTAACTTCCTCTCTTTTCAGAGAGGAAGTTAATTTATAAGAATTGATTACTTAACTAACATCATTCTCTTTGTTGCAGTAAATCCGTCAGCCTGAATTTTGTATAGATAAATTCCGCTTGCAAGATTTGTTGCATTAAAGTCAACTGCATATGTTCCTGTTGCTTTGAACTCGTTTACCAAGGTAGCAACTTCTTTACCTAAGATGTCATAAACTTTTAATGTTACGAATCCGTTCTTCGGTAATGAGAAGTTAATCTTTGTTGCCGGGTTGAAAGGATTAGGATAGTTTTGACTTAGTTTGTAATCTGAAGCAACTGTTGAAACTGGGTCTATACCTGATGTTGGTCCCCACTTAGATACAGCTCCGTTTGAACGGACAGCATATAACATAAATCCGTCTCTTGCTCTGGTAATGAATGAATATGTACCTGCAGGTGCAGTATGTTGTTGTGTCCAGCTGGTTCCGTTATTTGAAGAATAAAAAATTCCATTTGCTTGTCTTACCTGCCACCATTCGTTTCCATTGTTGGCAATACCTGTAAAGTTACCGGTTCCGAGAGTTGTATTCGCAGCCCATGAACTACCGTTGTTAGTGCTCATTCTTAAAAGTGCACCTCCGGCAAATCCTGTTCCGGTTGCATTGAAGTTTACTGCATATGAGTTTAACTCACCAAGTGCCTGACCTGTCCAGGTCTGACCGTTGTTTGCTGAGTAATATACTTTGGTATTATTAGTACCGAACCAGATGTTATTTCCAACCCAGTGAGCAGAGTTGTTCCATCCAGCTTCTGAGCCTGTCATTGGAAGGAATCTTCCTGTAGAATCCCAGGTTACGCCGCCGTTTGTTGTTCCCCAGAGTGACCATCTGTTTGATACCGGGTCTCCCTGTACCCAACCTGTTGTAGCATTTGACATTAATATAACATTAAAGAATCCGCCTGCTTGTGAATGAACTTGAGTCCAGGTAGAACCTGAATTTGAAGTTCTGTAAATATATGTTCCGACTGCATCTGAACCTGTAACGAGAGCAGTAGTACTGTTGATTCCCCAGATATTATATAAAGCAAGTGCTGCAGGAATACCGGTTCCTGTTGCATTTACCCATGTTCCGCCGTTTGTTGTCATTATAACTCTACCGGCTGCGCCGCAAGCCCAAACAACGTTATTATCAACTGCTGAAACAGAATACAATGTTGTGGTTACAGGAGTTGTTTGCTCATGCCATGTTGATGGAGGAGGAGGTGCAGCAGTTCTTTCGATGGTAATCATGTCAACACCGATAAAGTTACTGTTTGCTCCGTTTGGTCCGCCGTTAGCAACGCAATATCTCAATGCAAATCTTCCGTTTAGTGATGCTGATGGAGCTCTGTATCCTCTTCTAGTCCAGCTGCCGCTGATAGTATTTAAGAATCTGCCAAGCTCTGTCCAGCTTCCTTCAGGAGTGGAATCGTTAGCCGAATACATAACTCTCATTGAGTCAGGGAATGTATTTCCGGTTATTGACCTTTCATAGAAATATAAAGAGTCACCGGATAAAATTCCTGTGCCGGCTATTCTTGGTAATACTAACCAGCTGTCAATGTTATTAATGTTTGTTACTACGTTGTAATTTGCAGCAACGTAACCTGTTGCAGGTCCGTTAAATGCCGGAAACGGAGTTGTTCCCTGATACCATGTTGCGGTCGTTCCCTGAGGACCTGTACCTCTATAGTATGGCTTATAACCTCTGCTTTTTAAAGCGGTAGTATCATTGTTACCATTCAAACTATCAACAAAAACTACTGTACCTGCTGATTGAATTTCAACAGGAGTGGTGTTGCCGTGATTGTCTGAATAAGTTTGTGGAGTTCTACTTCCTTTAGGGTCTAAGTCACTAAAACCCAAGTAGAATCCGAGCACTAACATAGTTAGCACCGGAATGTAGAAAAGTTTCTTTCTCATTTTCTTTCCTTTGTTTTTAATTGATTAATTAAATGAATACTTAATAATTTATTATTAAATAAATAAGTATTATTAAATTTTTGTTAAATAATATATTTTTAACAAAACATAAAATTCCAAAATAAAAGGACTAAACGTTCTTGTGACCCAGTGGGATTTAATGAAATAAGCAAAATTATTATTATTTTGCAAGTATCTTCCAAGTATCTTATTTACTCATAAAAACGGTGAAACTTATATAAAAATACCTACTTTAATTAAGTATGCATTAATATTTTCATTAAAAAATTGATTATAATTCACTAAAATTAACCAAACACTTATAATGAAGAAAATCCTGTTAATATCAGCACTTATACTCTCCCTGTCCACCGGCGTTTCAGCTCAAAAAAAACCTGATGACGTAAAACTCGGAGGTTTAAATAAAAATACAAATAATCTCATTCTCGGTATTTTTAATCCGAATAATTTTTCGATGAAGCATTCCTTGAATTTCTCAATGGTTTCTTCTAAGTATGGGAACATCTCAATTGCATCTTATACAAACTCATTGAATTATAAAATCAATGATAAGCTGAACGTGAGAGCCGACATAACAATGCAATACTCTCCTTTTGCGAGCAGCCAGTTCGGAAGTTCATACAGCCAGATGCTCAGAGATGACTTAAACGGAATTTCATTGTCGCGTCTTGATGTGGATTATAAAGTTGCCGATAATGCGTTCATAAGAGTTCAGTTCAGAAACATGAACAGCTATCAGATGGATGATTATTATTACAATCCTTTTTACAACAGGTATGATGATTAATATTTATTCGAACTGAAAAAGAATCGCGAAGATTTGAAAGAAGAAACAAAAAAAAATGTTCTTAATTATATTCTCAATATTGCAATTATAATCTTGTTCGGAGTTTGTGCTTATCTTGGTTTCTCGCTGATAATGAATGCAAACTCCGGAAAAGATATCCCTCCGCAGCAAAAATTATCTGACACGACAAAAGTAAAAACTAATCAGCCGAATCTGACTGTCCAGCTTGAGGTTCTCAATGGCACAAGCCAGAGCGGAGTTGCAGGCATTTTCACCGATTTTCTGCGCAAACAGGGATTTGACGTTGTTGATTATGGAAACTACCAGTCAAACGATGAACCGAAAACACTTATAATAGACAGAACAGGAAATAATCTTAAATGTAAAAAAATTGCAGCATCACTCGGTGTGAATGAAAAGAATATCATACAACAGATAAATCCTGAACTTTATATCGATGCATCTGTTGTAATCGGAAAAGATTATAAAGAACTAAAACCTTTTACTGAAAAATAATGCAGCCAAAAGAATTAGCAGATAAAATTGCGCAGTTAATGCTTGATAAAAAAGCAGAAGATGTTGTAATAATGGATTTAAAAGAGCTTACTACTATTACTGATTTTTTTGTAATTTGTTCAGCTTCATCAGACGTTCAGGTTAAGGCAATAGCCGACCATATTGATAACGAGCTTGGAAAAGTAAAAGAAAGCGCATGGCACAGCGAAGGTTATACTAACCGAAGCTGGGTACTGCTCGACTATGTTAATGTTGTTGCACATATATTTTTGAATCAAACACGCAGATTCTATAATCTCGAAGGATTGTGGGGTGATGCAGTGATAGAAGAAGTTCAGGACAAGTAATATTTTTTAGTCATTTAATATTTTATTTGAAGTCATTCCCGCGAAGGCGGGAATCCCGGTCTTTATTGTAATTACAACCTCTAGGATCTTGCCAAAAATTCTGCCTAAAATATTATTAACAATCGGAGACCCAGCGGGCATCGGACCTGAAATTATACTTAAAATTTTTTCTCGAAAATCCATTGCATCAAAGTTTGATTTAACCGTAATCGGTAAAAAATCCATTCTGGATTTTTATTCGAAAAAATTATCTCTTCCAAAAATTCCATCAGATAGAGTCGTTGAAATAAAATCCGGTGTCTTATTCAAACCGGGCAAAACCAATAAATCCTGCGGAAAACTCTCCGGTTTAGCAATTAAGAAAGCTGTTGAATTATGTTTGAGGGGTAAATTTGATGCTATGGTCACTCTGCCAATTTCCAAATATTCATTGAATCTGGCAGGATATAAATTCGACGGTCACACTGAAATGCTCGGCAAATTAACAAAATGCTCGCCCTTAATGATTTTGTACTCTGATAAATTAATCGTTTCGCTTGTCACGGGACATAATTCCTTAAAAGACACTGCAAAAAAAATATCACAAAAAAGAATTATTGATAAGGTTATATTAACGAATAATATTTTAGTCCGTGACTTCAATATTAAAAAACCAAAGATTGCGGTCCTCTCTCTTAATCCGCACTCGGGTGACGGCGGAGTTTTAGGAAACGAAGAAATTAAAATCATTGCGCCTGCAATTACTAAACTAAAAAATGCAGGTTTTAATATTGAAGGTCCTTTTGCTGCAGATGGTTATTTTGGCAATAAAACTTATAAAAAATTTGACGTGACTATTGCAATGTATCACGACCAGGGACTTATCCCTTTTAAAATGATGGCTTATGAAACAGGTGTTAATTATACAGGCAACATAAGTATAGTTCGCACATCTCCTGACCATGGGACTGCATTCGATATCGCAGCCGAAGGTAAAGCAAATATTAACAGCACGGTAAATGCTATAAAGCTTGCTGCAAAGATTTCTGAAAACAAAAATCATTAATGCTTAAATTAGAAAACGTATCATTTTCATATCCCGCAAAAGAAATTTTTAAATCTATAAATTTATTTATTAACTACGGTGAATTTATTTTTCTCGTTGGTGAAAGCGGAATAGGAAAGACTACTCTGCTCAAGCTTATATATAGAGACGTTCTTCCACAAAAAGGAGATATTGTTTTTGAAGACTTTGATTTTGCAAAGATGGAAAAAAGCGATACGCCTTATTTGCGCAGGAAAATCGGGGTTATTTTTCAGGATTTTAAGCTTATGTATGACCGCAATATTTATGAAAACATTGCCGTTCCTTTATATATAGCAGGAGAAAAACCTGATAAGATTAAAAAGAAAGTTTACGATATTTCATCCAAGCTGGGAATTATGGATAAGCTTAAAGATTCTCCGCATGATTTATCCGGAGGCGAGCTTCAGCGGACTGCAATTGCAAGAGCAATGATTACCGAGCCAAAGTTGCTTATTGCAGACGAGCCAACCGGAAACCTTGACCCGTTTATTTCACTCGAAATTGTTAAGCTCATAAATGAAATAAACATGAAAGGCACTGCGGTAATATTTGCCACTCACAATTTTGAGATTGTCCGTAAGATGCGGGATAAAAGAATTATTCAGATTAAGGAGCACAAACTCTTCGAAGTGAAATTAAAGGTGTAAAAAAAAATGTGCCCTCCTGAATATCAGAATGGCACAAAATTTACCTCTGCATTCTAAAAGATTACTTCTTCATTAAAAACTTCATTACTTTTTCAAAGCCGCTGTTAATATCATAATCAAATCTATCTTCAGGTTTTATCTTGAATGCTTCTTCAAGCATTTCAATTCCTTTTGCATAATCACCGGAAAGAAAATATACTTTTGCTTTTTCGTAGTATGGCTCGACCCATTTAGGATTATGCTTTATTGCATTATCAAAAGCGCTGATTGCCTTTGTAAAGCTTTTTGTATCAACCAATGCGCAGCCGTAATCAAACCATGCATCAAAATTTTTAGCTTCGAGCTTTACAACTCTCTCATAACTTTTCAATGCCTCTGCAGTTTTTCCCATTGCAAGTTCTGCATCGGCTTTTGAATACCAGATTTCAGAAAAATCCTTGCAAAGCACAAGCGATGAATTAAAATCATTTATTGCCTTTTCATATTCGTCGAGACAATAATAACAGTTTCCTCTACCGTAAAATGATTCGTAATTTTTCGGGTCAAGAACGATTGATTTTGTAAAGTAATCAATCGCTTTTCTGTACTCGCCTATTTCCTCATAAGCATTTCCGATGTTATGATAGCAATAAGGGTCTTCGTTTTTTAATTCAAGTGCTTTATTATAGCAATCGATTGCTTTGTATAATCTTCCGAGCGATGCATAAGCATTGCCCATGTTATACCATGCCGGTGATAAATCTTCTCTAATTGCAATTGACATCTCATAACTTTCAATTGCTTTCATAAATCTGCCCATCCTGTTCTGCACAATACCAAGATTATACCACGCATTATAATTGAGCGGAGCTAAATCAAGGTGTCTCTTATATGCTATGATAGATTCCTCAAGCATATCAAGAAAATCGTAGCAGTATCCCAGTTCATAATATGCATCTTTGTGTGTGTTATCGAGACAGATTACTTTTCTGAAGCACTCTGCGGCTTCATTATATTTTTCAATTCTTTCGTATGTTAAGCCAAGATTAAAAATGGCTTCTGTGTTATCAGGTTCCATAGTCATTACGTTTAAAAGTGTTTGAATAGAGTCTTCGTATTTTTCAAGATTCTCGAGAGTGATTGCCTTGTTTAAATGAATCTCAGTATCATTCGGATTCAGTAAAATTGCTTTGTCGTAATACTCAATTGCTTCATCAAACTTTCCGATGCCGTCGAGTATCAGAGCTTTTTTATGCCACATCTCTGATGAATAAGGAAATAATTCTATGTATTTATTAATGTGAATTAAAGCTTCGTCAAACTCTTGTTTGTCGAAAAGCTCGGTTATGTATTCTTCAAGAAGCTCTGGGTCAGAAGGATTATTAATGTCGAATTTTCGCTTTTTATTTTTGGAATTTCCCCCGTTTTTATCATAAGAACCCGTGCCTTCATTATCACTATCGCTGTCCTCGAAATAATCGAGATCATCGAATTCATTCATTTGCACTCCTTTGTTTGTTTGAATTAAATTAGATAAAAGCACCTACTAAGTCAAGTAATTAGTCATATATGTAAAAATTTTTACCAGATATTTTACAGGTAAAAAAAGAATTTTTTTATAAAATAATTTATTCTATATTAATAATTCCCGTTAGAGAGATTTTTATGAAAAACAGCGTTGTTGCTCTTCTCTTAACATTTTTAACCCTCATTTTTTTCTTTAGCTGCTCATCAGTCAAAATTAAAGACAGGATTGAAGTAAATGCCGATGATTGGCTTCAAAGAGGCGGAAATCCGCAGAATACGAACCAGAACTTGTTCACTTCCATATCATCACAAAACATCCGTCAAATATGGACATTTAATGCCGATGCAGGTTTTCCGAAAACTGCAATGATTGCAGCAGACGCAATTTTATTTACTTCAACGCTTCGCGGTGATATGTATGCAGTCGATATTTCAACGGGAAAAAACCTTGGGAAATTCGGAAAAATCGGCGGCGCACCCAACTGCCCTGCATATTCAAGCTCCGAAATTATTCTTACATTCGACGGTGACCCTGAAAGCTCTATACTGAGCTACAATTTGAAAACAGGTAGTGAAAATTGGAGAAAAAATCTTGGCATGATTAGAACTTCTCCGGTTATTGACAGCGAATTTGTTTATGTAAGCTCAACCGGTTCGGCAACATATAAATTAAACTTAACAACAGGTGAATTAGTCTGGCAGTTTGAAAACACTGCATCAGACTCTCTCGGCTTGAAACCTTTTTTTTCATCTCCGGTTGTAAATGGAAATAACGTAATCGTCTGCAACGTAAACGGATTTATTTATTGCCTCAATAAACAAACAGGAAAAATTAACTGGTCTTACAAAACAAATGCCCCGGTTTATTCTGACCCTTCTATATATAATAATAAATTATTTGTCTGTTCAGATGATAAAAATATTTACTGCATGAATCTCGACGGTTCTCTACTTTGGAAAAAAGATTTGAACACTACTTTTATTTCTTCATGTTCGTTTTATGGAAACAATGTTATCGTTTCCGGAGTTGACGGAGTTATACATTCGCTTGACGTAAATTCTGGAAATGAAAATTGGCAGTTTAAAACCGCAGGAACAATAAACGGCTCGCCGTTAGTTGTAAATGATAAAATTCTTATCAGCTCACTTGATAGAAATTTCTATATACTAAACACAAATGATGGAAGCAAGTTTTGGGAAATGTCCTTTGAGTCACGCCTGAAAGCATCTCCGCTTGTCTGGAAAAATTTTCTCTTCATCGCCTGCGAAAACAAAGAGATATATTGCTTTAAGTATGAATGACATAAAACGTAAAACAGCAAACGTAAAACAAAAAATTCTCCTCTTGAAAGAGGTGATTTCGACAAAGTCGGAGACAGGGTGTGTAATATCCCCATTCGGAGGATAAAAAAACGAAGTCATTCCCGCGCAGGCGGGAATCCCATTCTTTACCACATGAAATTCAACATTCTAAATAAAATTTTCTTCTTTGCAATAATTTTATTGGCTAATAACGCTTTCTCTCAAGATGATTCAACAAAACACACCCTCACCATCTACTCCAATTTTGACAGCAGTATCGTCAAAATTGATACAAACATTATCGGATACACTCCACTTATAAATTACAAACTTCCGCAAGGGGAATATGAAATCAATATAATGAAAAGCTCCAACTACAAAGACTGGGATGAGGAAATAAAATCAGTAAAAATAAATTTAACGGCTGATACATTATTAACGGTAAATTTCAGATATTATTATTTTATCGACACCGACCCTGATAACGCTCAGGTTTTGAACAACAATATTTTCCTCGGTTTAACCCCATTGCGTTATTTAAGTGAAACTTCTCTCACAGGGAAACTGCTTTTCAAAAAAGATGGATTTTTTAATCAGGAGCTTTCGATAGTAAATAATCAATATGATTATTTCGCAAAGCTAAGGAAAACAAATGGTGAGGCAAACATTTCAGAAGTTATGAAAGACAGGCAAACGCAATTCAAGTCGCCAAGAAACTTGCCGATGATAAGTTTATTTTCAGCAGCAGTTTTGGGAACGGGCTTTGCCGCATACCGCACAAAGACCGTTGCCAATAATTATTATGATGAATATGTCAGAACACAAGATGTAACATTACTTGACAAGTCAAATAAAGAAGATGTTTATTTTTATGTCTCGATTGGCTTAATGCAAGCTGCCCTTGCAGGATTGATATATTATCTTTTTATAAAATAAATTTAAGGATGTCATTCCCGCGAAGATAAAAAATCCCCTCTTGAGAGGGGTGGCGCGAAGCGCCGGGGTGTGTTACTCCACTATTCTCATCTTTTCTTTTTTCACCGAAGCAAAATTATGCACAAGTATTGTTGCAAAAATAATCACACCCCCGATTATCGCATATGTTGACGGTACTTCACCCACCCCTAGAAAAACCCAAATGGGATTAAACACCGCCTCAAGCATTGCGATAATCATACTTTCAGTCGCGCTTACATATTTTATTCCTTCATTAAAAATCATGTAACTGATGCCAATCTGAAAAATTCCCATATATAAAAGAATCAGCAGTTGGTCCATATTTATAAACAGCTTGCTGAAAATAAACGGCAGACAAATCGCCCCGACAAGTACATTACCCAAGATGACATTACCGAGCGTATTAACTTTTTTGTGAAGCTTCATTTTCCATTTTAAAAAAAGTGAGAACAGCGCAAAACAGATTCCCGAGCAAATTGCTAAAATGTTTCCTGTAATATCGCCAAACTCCAATCTTCCGAAGAAAAATAAAACCATCCCGATAAAGCAAAAGAAAATAGTTATCAGATTGCTGACTTTGAATTTCGTCTTAAGAAAAATCGGTTCAAGAAAAAGCAAATATATAGGAGCGGTGAATTGCAAAAAAATTGCGTTAGCCGCAGTGGTGAGTTTCGTTGCAGCAACAAATAAAATCAAAATTCCCGAATATGTTATTGCGCAGAGATTAGAAATTTTATCAAACTCAAAATCTATTTTTTTAAACTTAAATTTCGCGATGAAAAAAATTGTGATGGCGGCAATAACCGAACGATAAAAAGCAATCTGAAATGCATCAAGAGTAAGAACTTTTATGAACAAACCTCCCGTGCTCCATATCAGCGCCGCGAGGGAGATTAATATTAAACCACGTTTATGATTTGAAGAAATGTTACCCACTAATTTCACTAATTTGCACAAAGCAATTTTTAAAAAATAACCTTAAATTAATTTGCGAAATTCGTGTCATTCGTGGGTTATATCTTTTATTTTTTCTTTATCTCTTCAAGCATTATTTTCGTCATCTTATTCAAATCATACTCATGTTTCCAGCCCCAGTCTTTTCTTGCAACTGAATCATCTATGCTTTTCGGCCATGAGTCGGCAATTTTCTGTCTGAAGTCGGGTTGATATGTAATCGAAAAATCAGGTATGAACTTTTTTATTTCATCGGTGAGTTCAGCAGGATCAAAACTAATTCCTGCAATATTATATGCAGAATGTATTGAAAGATTTTTTTCTTCGGTTTCCATAAGCTCAATCGTTCCGCGAATCGCATCAGGCATAAACATCATCGGCAGTGTCGTGTCTGGCTTGAGAAAACATTCGTAAGATTTTTTTTCAACCGCATCATAAAAAATTTCAACTGCATAATCTGTCGTTCCGCCGCCTGCTTCTGTTTTGTAACTTATCAAGCCCGGGTATCGAACGCTGCGAATGTCCATCCCGAATTTATTATGATAATACTCGCACCATCTTTCCCCTGCGAGTTTGCTGATTCCGTAAACCGTGCTCGGCTCCATGATTGTTAATTGCGGTGTATCTGTTTTAGGAGTAGTGTCGCCAAAAACCGCAATCGAGCTGGGCCAGAAAACTTTTTTAATCCCTACTTCACGTGATAAATCCAAAACGTTCAACAAACTTTTCATATTTATATCCCACGCCTGAAGCGGTAATCTTTCCGCATTTCCCGATAGCACTGCCGCGAGCAGATATATTTGCGTAATTTTATATCTGATAACAAAATGAATCAATCTTTTTTCATCCATCACATCAAGTATTTGAAACGGTCCTGAATGTGTAATTTCCTTCGGTGCTTTGCGTATATCCGTAGCAAATACATTATTTTCACCGTAAACTTTTCTTAATGCAAGAGTTAATTCCGAGCCAATCTGCCCCGCACAACCAATAACAAGAATATTTTCCATTAAAAATTTTTTATTTAGCTTTTACAAAATTAACAAATGTATTTAAATCAGTTCTTTTGCCGTTAATATAATCGTTTATTATCTGTTTAAATCTGTTTGGTCTCACTAATTTTTCATCCGGCATATTAAGAATTTCATTAACTGTAAACCATTTACATTCTTGAATTTCTCCTTCTAACGGTACGGGTTCACATGATAAATAATTTGCATGAAAAACAAAATTGATGTAATAATTATCGCTTCGTGTCACAACTATGTCTATCAAATAATCAATCTCAACTGTCAGTCCGGTTTCTTCTTTAACTTCTCTTAGCGCTCCTTCAATGAATGATTCATTTTTTTCAAGATGTCCTCCGGGAAGATTATACAAATTATAAAGAATTTGCTTCCCTTCTTTTACAAGAAGAATTTTATCACCATCCGTTATAACCGAGCTTACATGAATTATAAAATTCATTTTTCTTTATTTGTATCAAAGACTCTAATACGCGAAGAAAAATTTTTAAAAAACTTTGCGGCTTTGTGGCTTTGCGGCTATAGTATTTACAAACCTTCAACCACAACCTTATATTCCACTTCTTTTTTCGGAATCAACGCAGGCCAGTATGCAACGACTTCCGACGGCTTAGGTCTGCCGCCCGCAAATCCCGTTACTCCCGGAGGTCCCGTTAATATCAACGGAGCAATTTCCATCCCGAATCTCTCAATTGCTTTTTTATCCTGAGAACGCACCCCGATTCTCAATACAACTTCATTCGGGTCATCGATTTTATTTGCAATCGGACCGTGGCACGCATTGTATCCCTGAAACTCCGAACGCACTTCATCAAACTTCAATCCCAAATCAGAAAGCCGCGTTCTCAAAATTTCATCAGCCGCTTTTGCTTTATCTAATGCATCAGGCCAGCAGTAAGTCAGCGAACCAAACGCACTATACCCGTCAAGATAAGACATCGAAACTTTATAAAACGGAGTCGCAGGCAATCCTTTTACTCCATGAACTCTCACACGATTTTCACCAACCTGTTCAAGATGAATTGAAGTAAAATCAGCAATGCAGTCAGGTGTAATATAATCCTTCGGGTCACCGATTTCATATACAAGTTGTTCGCTGACAGTCTCAACCGAAACAAGTCCGCCTGTGTTTTCATGTTTTGTAATAATCACTTCACCGTTCGGAAAAGCTTCCGCAATCGGAAAACCGATTCGCGCCATATCAGACACGGAGCGCCAGTCACCCAAAAAATTTCCCCCGCTTGCCTGTCCGCCGCATTCAAGTATATGCCCCGCAACGGTACCCGCTGCCATCAAATCAAAATTATTCATGTCCCATCCGAACTCATGAATCATAGGAGCAAGTGTAAGCCCCGTGTCTGTTACTCTTCCCGTCAGAACAATATCCGCTCCCTGTTTCAACGCTTCTACAACACCGGCTGCACCAAGATAAACATTTGCGCTAAGAATTTTATCGCGAACGGTTTTCACACTCTCACCGCTTTCCATATTTTTCAGCTCAACACCCTTTGAAATGAGACTATCTATGTTATCAAGAATATTATCACCAAGTACTACACCGATTTTCAAATCTTTTATGCCGAGTTTTTTTGCAACTGCAAAAACCGCATCACGGCATGCAATCGGATTCACTCCCCCGCCGTTTGTTATGACCTTAAAACCTTTTTCTTTAATTAATGGAAGCAAACGATTCATCAAAACGGGAATGTCCCTCGCATAACCAAGATTCGGGTCTTTCAGTTTTTGTTTTTGCAAAATCGACATCGTCACCTCGGCGAGATAGTCCATCATTATATAGTCAACGGGTCCGCCCGATGCCTGTTTAACAGGAGCATCGATAAGGTCACCCCAAAATCCCTGCCCTGACGCAATTCTAATCTTTTCTTTCATTTATTTGTTCGAAATATTATTAATATTAATTATTGAATGAATTTGTATAAAACTTATATGAAATTGTAACGAAATTTTAAAAGGAAGCTGTAATTTACCTAAATTGCTTCTCTGTAACAATTTAGAAAACTATCTGGCATTTTCTTTAAAAATCCCTTCTTGAGAGGGGTGGCTCCGATTAAATCGGAGACGGGGTGTGTTAATAAGCATCTATTTCCTTTGGATTTTAAATTTAATTTATCTAAATTTTCATAGCGCAACATAGAATGAATAAGTTCTAAAAAAATAATATCACCGCCATGAAAAAAATAATATTAATTATTTCATTTATCATTTTAGTTTATCAATCAGCTTTTTCCGAATATTACAAGTATTTCCCGTTAAAAATTGGTAATATTTTTGTTTATCAATATACATATACGAATCCTAGTGGCACTACTAACACAAGAAGAACTATGAAAATTGTTAGAGATACTATAATTGAACAGAAAAAATATTATTATGTCCAAGGTGTTTTCAATGATTGGTTACGACTTGATTCTTTTGATGGAAATCTGTATGCCTTTGATTCCATAGGATGTCGTCAATATAGCCATGAAATATTAATAGATTCTTTACTTGTAGACAAAAGCCAATTCTCAAATTCTTGTTGGTTTAATACTTATAGTGTTTGCTTAGATACAAATACATCTTCGATATTTGGTATTCAAACAAAGTTAAAAAAATTATATTATGGTATAGGAGGAGGGCCGGGTTTTTATTCCAATACAAGGCATTATTCGGAAAAATTTGGGTTATACAGTATAACTACCAATAGTGGTGGTTCAGGATTTTATGCTTCATCCAATTTAAGTTTAACAGGGTGTGTTATTGATAATATTGTATACGGCGATACCAATTCAAGTTCAACAAACATAACAAATATTTCAAATATTGCACACGATTATCAACTTTCTCAAAACTTTCCCAACCCTTTCAATCCTTCAACAAAAATAAAATTTCAGATTCCTAAATCATCATTTGTCAGTTTGAAAATTTATGATTTAATCGGACGTGAAGTTGAGACTTTAGTTTCGGAAAATTTGAACACGGGAGAATATCAAGTTCAATGGAACGCATCAAATTTCCCGAGCGGAGTTTATTTTTATAAACTCCAGACAGATAATCTTACTGAAACCAAAAAAATGCTGCTGGTAAAGTAATTGTTAAATGCACATTGCAAATTGTAAATTGACTATGCTATATTAAACGCATAGTTCAGCAGATACACAAATCCGCTTACTGCAATCAATCCGTGCACGACTGCGAGCCATTTGGGAATCGGCTTCCCCATAAAGTCACGTGAGACTAAAATTATTCCGCCGAGTGCTGCGATTACAAACAATACAATGCTCGTAACAAGATTTGCTCCCGTCGTTGCAACATAATAAATCAGGAGTATCAATCCGATTGCCGCAACCGGACCGTGCATGAACACAACTGCCTTTGGTGTTTCTTTACTGCGCAAAACAAATGACAGCAATGTTATTCCGAAAATTGCTGCTAGCGAGAAAACTACAATGATTGTGTAAACCATAACGCTTCCTTTTTATTTTTTGTTTTTTAATTTTGTTTCAGTAAGAAGAGTTAAACCCGAAAATGCGGGTCCTTCGATAACTTCTCCTTTACAATTGAATCTGCTTCCGTGGCAGGGACAATCCCAGGATTTCTCGAGGTTGTTCCAGTTCACTATGCACTTCATATGAGTGCAAACTGCTGAGACAATATGAAGCTTATCATCTTCATCACGATATACTCCGCATTTCTCTCCTTTGATTTCAATGATTTTTCCTTCATCCTTTTTTACTTCGGAAAATTCATCAGCATCAGCATTACCCGGATAATCTTTTAAATATTGAATTACTTCATTAATATTTTCTTTAATGAACGAAGCCGCAGATTTTAACGGAGTGATTCTTCGTGAGTTATACATTTCAAAATATTCATTACGCTTTCCAAGAATATGGTCTTTGATAATCATTGCCGCAAGCGTTCCGTAAACCAAGCCATCTGTTGCAAATCCCGTTGCGATATATGTATCATCTGTCATGAATGATTGCCCGATAAATGCCAATCCATCTGCCGAACGGTAATGCTGGCCTCCCCATCTGTATTCAAACGTATCTATGTCACATCTCACTTTCAGATATTTCTCAAGCCTTTGTTCACGGTTTGTGCTGTCATCTTCCTGACCTGTTTTATGCTTTTCACCGATAACCATAATATAATTTTTTCCGTTATCATTAAACGACCTTACGGAATGTTTTTTGCCTTCGCTTACCTGCCAGAAAATTCCCTGCGGGTAATTTCCCGATTTCAAAGTTCCCGCAACTCCGTATTCTCTGTAAGGACCCATGAAGCTTTGCACGGCAAAAATTCCTTTTGGTGTATGGGTTGCAATAATAATCTTATCTGCCTTAATGGTATTGGATGCCGTCTTTAACGTTATATTATCTTCATCAATTTCTTCAATTTTTGTATTTTCAAAAATCATAAACTTGTCTGAAACCTTTTCTGCAAGTCCGCGAATGAATTTCAAAGGATGAAACTGCGCCTGGTTTTCAATTCGCAATCCTCTTTCAACCGGAAAATTCAAAGGTATATCAGACGTTAATGTTGCATTCAAACCCGCTTCCTGCGCAGTAGTATGTTCCTCGTTTAAAAATTCAACTGCATAATCATCAAGCTTCTCGGCAAAATAATGAAACGGCTGTCTTGCAAAATCACATTCTATCCCAAATTTATTAATGGTTTGCTCTATCAAATCTAAAGCCCGGCTTCTCGATTTAACAACATTTATCATCACCTCTTTGTCCCATTTACTTTTTATTTTTGATAAGTGTTCATCAACAATGGAATATAAGTTGCCCGTTGAGTAACCGGTTGTTCCTAAGCCAACATTCAGAGCTTCAAAGACCGCAACTTTTTTTCCTGCTTCGCTTAGAAAAAGTGCTGACATCAACCCGGTTATGCCGCCGCCGACTATCGCAACATCGACGGTTATATCTTTTTGTAAAGGAGGAAAATTAATTTGTTTATCTGCTGTTGCTTTCCAAATTGATGTAGTTTTCATTTGTTCTCAATTTTAATTATCAGTTATTTTTTCTTCTGCATATTCGGGGCTGGATATTTTTTTCTTAGGTATAATGGGTTTTCTGTTTTTCATATCGAAACTATATCCCTGAGACATTATGTGAACATTCATATAATACGCCGTATCTCTTAAATCCATGAACGTTATGCATGAGCCGTCAAAAACATATACAAGTCCGTTTCCTATTACTTTAAATTTGTTGCCGTGCTCTATCATTATCGCAGTGTTCTCATCAAGACCCACCCCAAGAAGACGCGGGTTTCTTGCTACTGCGCTCAACAATCTTCCGAAACGGCTTCTTTGCGAAAAATGCTGGTCGATAAGTATATCATCGGGCAATAAGCCGAGTCCGGGCGCCATATCAAACTCATTATGGTCAATGTCTTCAACTTCGTGCTTATGCTGCGGATAAACAATCATTGTCTGGGATAATGCCGAAGCTCCTGCCGATGTTCCTGCAACTAATCCGCCTTTTTCGTAAATCATCTTCACTGCATCGCAAAAAGGAGTATAAGCAATTAATGAATTTATCTTGTGCTGGTCGCCTCCCGTAAAAAAAACTCCGCTTGCATTTTTTAAAACTTTTAATTTTGCAATTTCTCTCGAATCTTTCCTGTTCATAATATTAATAAAACTCAGATGTTTTATTCCTGCTCTCCTGAATGCTTTTTTATAAATATCTATCATTTCATCAGGATACTCACTTCCAAAAGGTAATACCACAAGCTTTCCCGAACCGATTTTCTTAGCGATTATTTTTAATATAATACCCTGATTGGTTTTGTCTTCATGTCCGCCGATTACAATCAGAGTTCCTTTCTTCTTACGTGATTTCTTTATTTTACCGGTTTCTTTTAAAACCTTTTCGGAACTTGCTCTCATATATGACTTTAACACATATATTCTCAAAAAAATTACATTTTTATATCATTCTTAAATTCTTATTCCCTTTGTAATTATTTATCCTTTTCTTAAATTTATTCAAGTACGGATAAGGTGAACAAACTAAGAAAACTGAGCTTAACGAAGTCTCGCCTTGGCGGGATATTATACCCTGCAACCATACTTCTTTTTTTCGCATTCACATTTCAATCTATTCCTCCCGGATGGTATCAGCAAACTTTACCAAGAACTGATGTACTAATAACTGATATATATTTTATAGACTCATTAAAAGGATGGGCTACAGCAAGAAAAAATACAAATGATTCAGCATATATTTTTTATACTTCAAATGGAGGAAACAATTGGAGTATTCAATATCAAAACAAATATTATCTTACAGCATTGCAGTTAATTAATGAAAATACGGGTTATTCGGTGGGTTCAGCTCCACCCGGAGTAATAATTAAAACCACAGATGGAGGAATAAATTGGTTTAATGTTACGGGGTTATCTGCTTATCCTTTGACAGATTTATTTTTTACCACTGTTGATACCGGTTGGGTATGCAGTGATGACTTATTTGATGGAGGAGTCTATAAAACAACAAATGGTGGAATAAACTGGCAACTTCAATTAGGTGTAAGCTTCAGACCATCTAGACTTTTTTTTATTAATAATGATACAGGATGGTCTGTATGTCAAAATATACGATTATTTAAAACAACCAACAGCGGACAAAATTGGATACAACAGGTCTCATTTCCTACTGGAATAAATAATATGTATTTTATAAATAAAAATATCGGTTGGCTTGCTAATACTAGTTCAAATCAATTAAATGGTATTTTTAAAACAACAAATGGGGGTCAGAATTGGGTTACTCAAATTGATCCTACACCTACAGGTTCGGGTAATAATGATGTTTACTTTGTTGATAGTCTCAAAGGTTGGATAGCATGCGGTTTTGCAAAAATTTTACATACTACCGATGGAGGCGAAAATTGGTTTGTGCAAACAACACCTAAAGCTGGTTATACTAAAATACAATTTATAGATAGTAATAAGGGATGGTCTGCAGGAAGTCAAATTGTTCACACGACCGATGGTGGTGGACTTTCAGCAATTGAACAAATAGGAAATGAAATGCCCAGTGAATATAAACTGTTTCAGAATTATCCTAATCCGTTTAATCCCAATACGAAAATTAGATTTTCGGTCAAACGACAAACGACAAACGTAAAGCTACTAATTTATAATTCTATAGGAGAATTTATTTTCGAAGCATTTAATGGAAAATTATCGGCAGGGACTTATGAAGTTCAGTTTAACGCAAATAATTTATCAAGTGGTGTATATTACTATACTCTCATAACAGATAATTTTAAAGAAACTAAAAAGATGCTACTGATAAAATAATTTATTATTTTATCAGAAGTCCCGACCTGTCGGGGTTATTGCTTAAATAATTCGTATTACTCTCCCCATTCCAACCCGATTATCCTCATATAAAAAATCTTTTATAAATAAATTTCATTAAGTGATTTTCGGTAATTCGTATTAATTCATGCTCCTTCAGTTTTCTTTGTGCTTCTTTGTGTTCTTTGTGACTTACAAAAAAAATAGAATGAAAAATAGAATGAAAATTCTTCAAAACTAAATTAAAATCAAAACATCCATTCTATAATAGAATGAATTTCAGAAAATTCTGCAAATGCAAATCAAAACTCAATCATTTGAAGAAAAAATAGAATGAATAGAATAAAAAAATAGAATGGAAAATCCTCCTTTTGAAGAATGGTGCCGCGAAGCGGCGGGGGTGTTGATTTCGTGGCATTCGTGTTAATTCGTGGCTTAGTTTCCTTTGTACTTCTTTGCGTTCTTCATGGCTTTATCGGAATGATTTTATTTTTCTCTCTGAACTCTGTAGCTAAAAAACGGAACGAAGTGAGGTCCCGACCCTTTGTCGGGATAGAATGGAGTAACTCGCTTTGTTGGGAGAAATAAAAAAGCCCCGACATGTCGGGGCTTTAACTTTACAGCATTACAAACTTTAAGTACTTTATAAACTAATTTATTTCAACAGCATCATTTTCCGAACTGATACGAAATCCTGTGTTGTTATTTTATAGTAATAAATTCCGCTTGCAAGATGCGAAGCATCGAAGTCAGCTTCATACCTTCCTATAGGCAGGAACTCATTGGCGAGAACCGCCACCTCCTTTCCAAGCAGGTCATAGACTACAATTTTAACATTACCTGATTTTATAATATCGAATTTAATCCTTGTAACCGGGTTAAAAGGATTCGGATAATTCTGATGAAGCTTATATTCAGAAGGAACTTCCGAACTAATGTTATGAATGGCATGCGGCTCGGTTGACCATCTGGCTATCTCAACAAATGAGTTAAGCATATGGTCTACACCTGTACAGGTATCTCTGCCGGAGCTATCGGGACTTGTAAATGAATTAGGACCGGAACCGTTCCATCCTTTGAAATACCAATTTTGTCCGCTTACATTTACAACCCTCGGAGTAACGCACCACCATGCCACACCACCTGAATCAAAAAACTGATTGTGATTTGTTACAGTTCCATAAGTAGATGTTACAAGAAGTTTATATCCTACTTTATATGTAGCAACAAGGTTTAAATCACTGTTGAGTGTAACGGTTTGTGTTGCGTTTCCACCATTCGACCAGTTAAGGAAGGTATATTTTGATGAAGGTGTTGTAAAATCCGCAGGAGTAGAAATATTGACATTCGTTCCGTTCGGAAATATAAATTCCTGCGGCTGATTATAAGAAGTTCCGTTTACTGTATAATTTATTACCCCGGGTCTGTTAGTTGCTATTTTCAATACCGAAGAGTTTATTAGAACTGTTACGGTTCTTCTATGCGCAGGAATTCCTCCGGGTCCTCTTCCGTCTATGTGAACGGTATATGAACCTGCCGGAACATTTGCAGTTGCAGCAATATTAAGAGTAACTTGTCCCGGAATTGATGTAACAGTATTATTGCCTCCCTGCCACGTTAAAGAAATTGTGCCGGTAGTTGGAGGTGTTTGAAGAGCTGCAGTGAAAGTTACGTTATCAGAATAAAGTTTAGCTGAAGGAACAGATACAACAACGTTACCGTTTCCGCCGAGAGGTATTCCGACTGAAGTCGCACTTGTTTTAACAGCATAATCAGGGAAATAAGCGAAAAATGAAGCAAAATTACCGAATCTGAAATCAGTCCAGGTAATTCCCGCTGAACCGCCGACCGACATCATTGCATCATAGTCACCAAGATATGCAGGTGTTCCGCCGCCGCCGCAAGTAGTGCAGTTGATTCTGAACTTTTTACTTGAAATTCTTTGGTTAGTTACAAAAGTTTGTCCGCCGTTTGTTGAATATGAACCATAAACCAATGCACTATCGGATGTAGGACAATCTCTTGTATCGAGCCATTTTACATATAAACGACCGTTATTTTTATCGCACCATATTGAAGGAAACCATTCATTGCTTGTGGTCGGATTAGGGTTATCGTTTACTCTTACAGGAGGATTAGACCAGCTAACACCTTGGTCTGTGGAATATCTGCACCATATATCAGGTTTATTACCCGGACCCGGAGGGTCATTCGATGCATAAATCATATAAAATCTTCCTCTATAAGGACCATAACTATTATCAGCAGCTATGAAAGGATATGGTCTTGTTCTCATATTTTGAACGCTGTTTCGGTTTCCGATATAATCACCCACACCGTTTGCATAACTATGCACGCCAACTGTTGTAAATGAGGCACCGCCATCATTTGATTTATGAAATGCCCAGGTTGGTGTAATAGAACTTCCTGTTCCTGTAACTATATGAACCGTTCCTCCTTGAATATTTCCGTTTGGACCAACTGCAACCATCATACCGGGAAGTTGATTTGTGAATCCTCCAACTATGCTGAAACTTTGCCCACGGTTTGTCGAACGGGCAATATTTCCGGGGGTCATTACTCCATATACGTGGTTTGAATATGGACCTGCGCTCTGGTCAGCAGCAATCCAGTTTTTATCATTACCAAGGTTCGCATCAACAATTCCTAACCATTGAGTTCCGACATTATCCGAATATGCAAGCTTGGTTCCGGTTATATTTCCACCGGGAGCATACATATTGTCATAATACAATCTTCCCAAGCTGTCAAACGCAGTTACAGGGTCTCCTGCAGCGCTTGGAATATTCGGAGTTACAGATTCCCAATTAATTCCATCGAGAGTTCTGTAAGTAACATTAGTATTATATGCGGCAAAAATTTGTTTGGGGTCTTGCGGGTTTATTGACATATGCGGCTCGGCAAATGCATTCCCAAGATGATATTCATCATAGCCCGATGTGTCTGTTATAACAACCGCAGCCGGAAAATCCTGAATATAATTTTGAGCATGCTCCCTGTATTTAGCAGGAATCTGATCGAGATTTGGGTCATCATCCCAACCGCCGAGCTGGTCACGCAAACCGATTGAAACTACCCCGCCAAGGATAATTAAGAAAAGAATGATTTTCTTCATTTGTAAATGTTTAGGTTAAATAAGTAAAATTATTAATTACTCAAATTTATGTATTTATTTATTAAATTAAAATTGATTAGGGATATACGGGGAAACCTGTTATTTGCTTAAATCCTAATAATAAACATATTTTTACTTCAGATGTAAAAGCTCAATCAGTTAAATATTAAGTATATAATTTAATAAACTTATTTCAAAAAGAGTATACTTTTATCTCTTTGAAAACTATAGTAAATTTTATAAAATTCTATGAATAATCATTTTATAAATATCATTTTTTTGACATCTACAAAGCCGTTGGATATTATCTTATAATAGTAAATTCCGCTTGCAAGACCTGAGGCATCAAAAATTGTTTCATATTTTCCCGGTTGCTTTGATTCATTTATAACCGTTCTAACTTCTTTTCCTGTTATATCATATAATATAATTCTTACATTTCCCGTTTTTATAATATCGAATCTTATTTTTGTCTGTGGATTGAATGGATTCGGATAATTTTGATATAAGCTGTACTCAACCGGTATTTCGGAGCTTATGGCTATGACTCCTGCCGGTTCTGTTGACCATCTTGCAGTTTCAACATACGGATTAAATATAGGATGATTTACAATAGTGTCGCGACCGAGACTGTCTGCGCTTGTATATGACCCCGGACCACCGCCCGTCCATCCTCTGAAATAATAATTCGTTCCACCAACATTAATTACTCTCTGAGTTACAGTAAAAGTTGCGTTTGATGCTGAGTCAAAATATTGATTATTTCCTGTTACAAATCCATAGGTTGAGTTAACGAGCAGCTTGTATTGAATTTTATATGATGCAAACAAATCAGTATTTCCATTAATAGTAATATTCTGATTAGCCGTTCCGCTATTTGACCAATTTAAAAACACATAATTTCCTGAACCTGCTAAAAATGATAAAGGTGCATTCAGATTAATATTAGAGCCGTTTGCGAAAATAAATTCTTGCGGGGTTGTGTAACTATTACCGTTTACTTGATAAGGAACGATTGTTGACCTGTTTGTTGCAACGGTTAACCGCGATGCATTTACAAGAAGTTCAACTTTTCTTGAGTGTGAAGGTGTTCCATTGACACCTCTTGCAAAAATTATAACTGTATATTTTTTTGCGGGAACACTTCCGTTAACTGAAATATTTAATCTGACAGAATCGGGTATTGTTGTAACCGAATCTTTATTATTTACAAAAGAAAGCCCTATAGTTCCTGAAGACGGAAGAGTATCAAGCGTAGCAGTAAATTTTACGGTTTCATTGAAAGGACCCTTTTTTGAAGGAACTTTGACTGTAACTGTTCTTGTCTCACCGGTGGAAACATTCATGGATGAAGTGTTTGCAATTACAGCATAGTCAGGATAATATCCCGTGTAGCTTCCGAGATTTCTGTTTCTTCCATCCATCCAAACGTTGTAAGAAGTATTTTCAATCGGAGAATTTCCAATGTAATCACCAATATAATAATGCGAGCCGGGCTGAACGACTCTCATACTATCAGGGTCAAAGTCCTTATTTGATATGGGGTCATTAGATAAAAACGAAACACCTCCGTTTGTTGAAACTGCTCCGTATATAAGAGTGCGCTTGTTATTCACAGGGTCAATTCGCGAATCATACCAGCATACAAAAACTTTTCCTGTTTTTTTATCAACCGTTACTGCCGGAAGCCACTGGTCTGTCGTTGTATTATCATCATTTACTCTCAGTCCCGTACTCCAATTCAGTCCGTTGTTCGTTGACCTGTATAAGTAAATATCAGCAATGTCGGGACCTTCAGGATTTATAACCGTTACAATATATGCATTTCCTCTTGAAGCCGTGTAGCTATTGTCAGCAGCCATTCTCGGAAATGAATCCATTCTTATGCATCCTTTTACGGTTTGTCTTCCTGCGCATGGTGTTCCTCCGGGAGCAAATGTTCCTGTTGCATTTATTTGTGTGCCAAAAGTAACGCCTCCGTCAGTTGACCTTGTTACTAAAATCGAGTTTGAATTTAATGAAGCGAAATAAACCGAGCCGCCCTGAACACTACCGTTAGGTCCTACGCAAACATATGCGCCTTGATTTCCGGTAAAAGTTAAAGGTGAAGACCAGCTTGTTCCTCCGTTTGTGCTTCTCACGAATCTCATACCTGTTGACCCAAACTGCCTCCATCCGATGTATACATTATTAGAAAAAGGTCCTCCCGTATAATCTGCATAAATCCATTCTTTATCTGCCAATCCCACCGTTGTTGAAAATGCGCTGACTGAGTTTGTCCATGTTGCTCCTTTATCAAATGATTTCATAACACAAATCCCATAAGTTCCTCCGTTTTGGTATAACTGAACATAATAACAAACTCCGAGCGAATCAAATGCAAGCACCGGGTCACCAAGGACACTGAATCCCGGAAATGTTGCAAGAGTTCTTATCCAATCGGTGCCATTAATTGTATAATAAATGCTGTTTATGTTGAATGCGCAAATGCTGTTTTTAGGGTCTTTGGGATTTGTTGCGATATATGGTTCACCAAAATCGGTTCCTAAATTAAAATTATCATACCCGTCGATTGTTACAGGGTCATCTATAAAATCCATTATTGTAGGACTATATCCTTCGGGCAGCTTCACAACAGACTTCAAATTTGAATCATCAGTCTGGGCGATTAATACCGGTGAATATATTGTTATGGACAGCGTTATTATTAATGTTATTAAAAGAGGGTATAAAATTTTCATTTGAAATGCTTGTTTTTAATTATAAAGATGAATGTTCACTTGTCAAAAATAACATACTTAAACAATTAACAATTTGCAATGAGCAATTTGCAATTAGTAATATACTTAGCAATATGTAATGCGTAATGAATAAATGTAATATTTAAAATCTGAAATACGAAATCAATATTCTGTAATCAAAGAAGAGATTTGCTATAGAACTCCTCAAAGTATTCTCTCACCATTCTGCCGGTGTTGAAATATCCTGCAAGGTCTCTCATTGAATTTTTTATTTTTGAAATCCATTGGACAGGGATGTTCTTTTCATTTCGCAAATAAAATGTTGGGATAATTTCATTTTCGAGAACAGAATACATTGAGTTAACTTCAACCCAGTCTTTTTCTTCCTGCGTTAGATTTTCAGATTCGGAAACACTGTCAATTTTCCAGCCATAATCAGGTGAGTATGCCTCAGCCCACCATCCGTCAAGTATGCTGAAGTTCAATCCGCCGTTAGGAATGACTTTCATTCCGCTTGTTCCCGACGCTTCGTGAGGACGACGCGGATTGTTGAGCCATAGGTCACAGCCGTGAACAAGTTTTTTTGCAACATCAAGTTCGTAATTTTCTAAGAAAATTATTTTGTTTTTAAATTCTTCCTGCTGGGTAAAAGATATGATTTCTTCGATAAAATATTTTCCTTCCATATCTTTGGGATGAGCTTTGCCTGAAAAAACAAACTGAACAGGCATAGATTCGTTTGAAATTATTTTTTTCAACCGCTCAAGGTCTTTGAAAATAAGTGTCCCTCTTTTATATGTAGCAAATCTTCTCGCGAACCCGATTGTCAGAGCGTTTTCATTCAGTATATCCGATAAATCCGTAGAGTACTCGTCGTATTCTCCTTTGCTCACAAGTATATCATAAGTTTTATTCCTGACAAATTTTATAAGCTCTAATCTGTTGCGCCTTCTCATTCTCCAGATGTCAGTATCAGAAAGATTGCTGATAGCTTCCCATATTTTTTCTTTCTTAAGCCAGTCATGTCCATAATATTTTTCATACAAGCTCTCGGAAGTTTTTGAAATGAATGATAGAGTATGGATGCCGTTGGTTATGCTTTTTATTTGTGTTCTGTCTTTTGGTAAATCCCACATTTTACGCGATACTTCGCCGTGAAGTTTGCTTACGCCGTTCACATATTTTGAATTATTAATCGCAAGATAAGCCATGTTGAATTTATCATTATCTTCATCATTCCTGATTAAATCTCCTTCATAGAAAAGCTCATCAAAAGAAATTTTCAGCTGCTTCTCCGCATAATCCTTAAAATAAAGCTCCATCATTTCTCGCGTGAAAATATCTATACCCGCAGGAACCGGGGTATGCGTTGTAAAAATATTTGATTCATAACAAATCTTCTTTGCTTCAGCAAACGAAACATTATTTTTTTGCATCGTCGTTTTAATTCTTTCAAAGCATAGAAACGCCGAATGCCCCTCATTCATGTGATACGTTTTTATGTCATACCCCAGCATATTCATCAACCGCTTACCTCCAATGCCAAGCAGAATTTCCTGTTGAATTCTTTTTTCGATGTTGCCGCCGTAAAGTATATCCGTTATTCTTTTGTCGTCAACCATGTTCTCATCTACAAAGGTATCGAGAAGATAAAGCTTTACATTTCCAAGCTTCACAACCCAGACCTGAGCTTTTACTATTCTACCGGGAAGTTCGATTGAAACTTTAACTGGTTTATAATGGTCATCCGTCAAAAGATTCATCGGCATTCTGTGGAAATCACTTTTTTCATAAAGCTCCGATTGAACGCCTTTATCTGTTATGAACTGAGTAAAGTATCCGTAAAGATATCCAAGACCAACAGCAACAAGAGGCAAGCCGAGGTCTGCTGATGATTTGAGATGGTCTCCCGAAAGAACACCCAGACCGCCGGAATAAAATTTTAAACATTTTGTGATTCCGAATTCTGCCGACAAATAACAAATCTGGGGTGAATTATCTTTAGGTTTATTGTTTACTTCTAAAATTGCATCGTAATATTTTTTCTCCGATAAATATTTTTTATAATTAACATATACGCTTGTGATTTTTTCGTTTAAGTTTCTTTTCTCAACCATGTCGAAAAGATACTGATGGTTAATTACTTCAAGAAACTTAACCGGATTTTTCTGAGACCAAATCCATGTATCTTTATTTATTTCCTCAAAAATTTCATAAAAATCGTTTGTCCATGACCAGTAAAGATTAAAAGAAAGCTCGCGTAATTGATTTATTATTTCTTGCATTCAGAATAAAATTATTTCAAAAAAGGGAATTTTCAAATTAAAATTTATAAAACAATATTTCTATTGCAAAATTTTTAATTTTGTTTGGTTTAGTGTAAAATCAAATGAATTTATACTAATCATAGAATTGAGTATTTTACATTGAAATGGAGTTTTGGCGTAAGAATCTATATAGTATTTGGTTTGCGCAGTTCTTTGCTATGATTGGAATGAGTATGGTAATCCCTTTCCTCCCCTTCTATGTCAGAGAATTAGGCGTAACCGACCCGAAAGAGGTCGAACATTGGAGCGGGCTTGTATTCGCAGCACCGTTCATACTTTCCTTTATCTTCACTCCAATCTGGGGTTCTGTCGGTGATAAATATGGAAGAAAACCGATGGTTCTCCGTGCTTGTTTCGGTCTTGCAATCTCTCAATTATTAATCGGCTTATCTGCAAATGTCTACCAGCTTTTAGTCTTCAGAATGGTTCAGGGCGGTGTAAGCGGTTTTATCGCTGCATCACTTGCGCTTGTATCTGCAAGCACACCTAAAGAAAAATCCGGTTATGCAATTGGTATTTTGCAGACATCAATTTCAGCAGGCACTGTAATCGGACCTCTCATCGGAGGATTTCTTGCCGACATCACATCACACAGAAATGTTTTCTTCATAACATCGGTAATTTGCCTTATAAGCGGATTCATGGTATGGATTAACGTTAAAGAACCTGTCCGAGAATTTAAGCCCGCAGGATTTTCTTTATTTAAAAATGTTGAGTATGCTTTTAAAAATAAAAAATTAATTCTTGCATTAACTTCAATTTCGCTTGTAACCATTTCAATTTCACTTGCTCAGCCTATATTTGCATTATTCATTGAAACGTTTGAAATTGATTTTGCTTATATGGGAACCATCACAGGTTCGATTTTCGGAATCACAGGAATATTCACCGTCATCTCATCTCCCTGGTGGGGAAAGCGTGTTGACAGGAAAGGATATAAAAAAAATATTCTTGTTGCAATGTCATGTGCATCGGCTGCATATTTTCTTCACAATTTAGTTCCGATCGTTTATTTATTATATCCCGTGAGAGCATTTTTAGGATTTTGTGTCGGCGGACTTGTGCCGGTATTTTATTCTTACATAAGCAAGAACGCTCCCGAAGACCGCAAAGGTGGAATGATGGGAATTGCATCAAGCTTTACTCTGTTCGGGAATATGATTGGACCTTTGCTTTGTTCAGCAATAGTTTTCAAAATCCATCTTCATCATATATTCTGGTTTTCAGGAGCGATAATGCTCATTAATACATTATATATATATTTTAAATTCACTGATTACAAAACTCCAATAAAAGACCCTGACATACACAAAGTAATTCCGGCAGCTAACGGAACGGATGATGTGAAACGAATCGATGAAGCATTGGAAAAAGTAGACAGCTAATTAATTATGGAATATCCTGTAAAAATACAAAAATCAAATGACCTCTTAAAACTCATATGGGATAGCGGAGAGACAACTGAAATATCACTTCAAAAACTTCGTGATGAGTGTCCCTGCGTTCACTGCAAAGGCGAGAGTGTTATTTTTAATAACTACATACCCATAAAAGCACCTTTCAAACCGCAAGGTTTCTATGAAATAGAAAAGATTGAACCTGTCGGTAACTACGCAATCCAAATCACCTGGAAAGACGGACACAACACCGGAATTTATTCGTGGGATGTGCTGGAAAAATTGATAAAATAAGTATTTGATATATTTATTTTATTGTTAAATGAAAAAAAAATTAACCTTATATTTAACTCTAAACTAATTGGAGGTTATAAATGTCAATTTTTACAAAATTTTTTATCTTTTTATCTTTCATTTTTTTAACTCACAACTTTTCTAATGCACAAGATGTTAGTGTCGGATTTTCACATGATATTAATGTGCCTGCACAGGATAACCCTTTATGGGGAAATGATGTAATGATTGTTAATAATGAACCTGAAGGTCCTATCGGAGGCATTAAAGCCAATGACGGAACAATATGGGTAGCAATAAACGATACTACAATCAGTGACGGAAGAGGGTTGGTTTTTTATAAATCAACAAACTCAGGTGCAAACTGGACTCAGCACGGAACATTCATTCAACCTGCATTTATTGCAGACCAGGTGAAAATGTTAAAAGCCGGAGATTCTACATATTGCTTCTTCAGAATAGCAGGATCAATTTATAGATTTAACGTTGGAAACAATTCCTTTGATGCATTCGATTCTACAAATGTTAGCCACTTTGATGTTGTTTCATCGTCAACAAATAATTTATACTTGTTCTGGTCAAATACTTTTAACCAGGTGAGAAGAATTGGTTCTGTTGACGGCGGTTTTACATGGAGCGGAGCAGGTTTAGTTTCATCAAGTACCTGGAAACCAAATATGTTTATGTCTCCATCAGGCGATACTTTATCATTAACCTATAGAGGAGCAGGTGATGATATGACTGTAATTAACAGGTTCGGATATAGAGAATCAGGTCCTGGCACAATGGCAACTGTTTCGCCTTCAGGAGCTGTTTTAACAGCAGGGACACCGCGTTCGCAGTATTATCCTTTTAAATATCTGAATGTTGTATGGATTGTTTACACTGAAGGAACTTCCCCGGGAATGTCCTTAAAATGTATCGTAAGCACTAATAACGGAACAAATTTTGGAGCTCCGATTGACATAGCAGCAAATGTAAATGTTGATAATTTTTGGTTCTCAGGAGGAATATCACCTACGGGTTCTTTCCGCGGTCTTGATTTATTCTGGGTTAAAGACAGTGCTGGCGCAACAGATAAGTTAATGTATGTTGGCTGCCAGGTTACAACTCCATCAACCTTTCCGACCCCTGCAACTATTTCTCAAAACCCTCCGGTATTTTCTACCAGAGGCTATACGCCATGTGCAATTGAATTAGGCAATGCAGATGTCGGAGTTGTATTTGTTGCTTTAAATTCAGGAACACGAAGAGTTTATTTTGACAGATATGATGCTATTACCGGCATAAGAAATAATAATACAATTGCTGACAATTATTCATTGTCGCAAAATTATCCTAACCCGTTCAACCCGTCAACAACAATTAACTTCAGTATTCCTAAATCAGAATATGTATCCTTAAAAGTTTATGATATAATGGGAAAAGAAATTGCTACATTAGTCAATAGCGAAATGAACATGGGTTCATACAGTGTTGATTTTAATGCAGCTAATTTATCTTCAGGAGTTTATTTCTATAAATTAATTTCAGGAGACTTTACCGAAGTTAAAAGAATGACTTTGATTAAATAACCATTTTCAATGACATTGTATTAAACAAAATGCCCCTTCTCAGGGGCATTTTTGTTATTAATAGTCTTAAGAAAATATTTTACTCCTCGTCAAATCCAAATCTCAAAACTTCTTTCTTAAACACTACATCTTCGGATTCTTTTTCTCCGGTTTTTGTTTCAGATTCACGTTTTATATTTTTTCCCGCTTCTGCTTCAGAAACAGTTGAATAATTTTCCGCTATGGTTTCGGTTGCAGGACGCAAAGTTTTGAGCATCTCGGATTTTGCATCGGGTATTTTGAGAAGCGACGGAATATTGAAATTCAAACCTTCACCGATAAAACCGATTTCGTTGAGAATTATGTCTTCGATATTTAAATCGGATACAAATTCTTTTTCGGTTTCAAATGTATCAATAACCTCGCCCGATTTTTTGCCGATAATCTTAAAATCACTGACGGCGTCAATATCTTCCTGCTTGGGCTCAACTTCAACATTAAAACGTTCATTTGATAAGATTGAGGAAATCTCATCGGGTTTCTTTGTAATCTCATCAACTTTTTTACGCATTACATATTTTTCCTTGAACTCCAAGTATTTTCCTTCTTTATATATTATATCGATTAATTTTTTATAGTTGCTCTTGGTATATTCTATATCGGAAAACACCGCAAGATAATTATTGACTTCCAACTTGCCGCGGTGAATAACATCGGAAATATTTTCCGAAGTCAGGTTCTCTATAATAAACTCCGCTATTCTTTCGGATTTAATTTCCGGAATATTCAAAATCGAATTTAACGAATTGACATCAAAAACCGTTAAATTAGCAATTTTATTTCTTTCAATGCTACCGATTATGTCTGTTAAGCCAAACATCTTCGCGGGATTGGAAACTGCCATCCTAAGATAGCCTTCATACGAAAATCCGCTTTTGAAAAGCAGACCGGCAAGTGTTTTAATTTCCTCAAGAACTCCTCTGCCCAGATATCCTGTTCCTATGCAAATATTTATATTAGATTTTATAAGCTCCTCAAATTCAATGTTGCGTTCTGCAATTCTGAAAAAATCAGACGGACTGAAAATAACATTAACACCCGCATTATATAATCTTTCAATTTCAGTTAAATAAATATAAGACGGGTTGGTTATAATTAAATTATTTGAAAGCAATCCGTATTCATTCAGAATTTTTATTAAGCTCCTGTTGAAATTTCTTTTTGCTTCTTCGGAATAATAGCCCGTGTTAAAAATTTCAAGAAGTAATTTGTTCTCGCCTTCTTTGAGGTTTTTTCTGAGATAACTTAACGAATAATTATTTAAACGTTCCTCCGCTTTCAACCCGAGCAGAAAGAAATTCTTTGCAGTCTTGAAATGATTTATCAGAAAAGTGTCATATAAAGTATAAATAACCGACTGGCGTATGGTTTCGTTTTCTTCAAGAAAAGTTCGGTAAAAATCACGGGTTACATAAGGCGATGATTCTGCAACCATAAGTTCGCCATTCAACAATCCCTGAGTAAAATTTACCGTGAATAAATCTTTAAGATAAATTTCATTAATCTTTGAACAGAAAAATTTATCAAGAAGACGTAAAGAAATATTTGATGAAAGAGTTGAGTAAGTTGTCTTTCTTAAATAAACGTAAGCATAATTATAAGAGGAGTTCTTAAACGAATTAAAAAAGGCAGGCATTATTATTTTGTTCTTGAAGTCGTAAACTTCAAGGTCAGGGTATCTTTCTCGTAGGACATTTTCTGATAATTCATTTTTATAATATACTTCGGCAATTTTATCATTCTTGATTAGAATGTTAAAATACCCCGCCGACTTTTTGCTGTCGAGGGTTAGAACCAAAGCGTTTTTTATGAATTTGAATTTATCCATTTCAGTTTTTTTGCCGCAAAGACTCGAAGACTCAAAGTCTTCTTTAATTTTTTCTTCGTGGCTTCGTGCTTTTATGCCAAAATAAAAAATTTTTTAGTGCAATTCGTGTTAATTCGTGGCAAGTATTTTCTTCGCGTCTTTGTGCCTCGTTACAAAGTTAAATTATAAATCCGTAACTTCGAATTTTTCATTCAAATAAAAATTGCTGTTATGAAGTTCATTTTTATTTTTTTCATAAACAGCATATTGAAATCCTTCACGCACACTGTAAGCTCCCCATTCACCTTTTGTGTTAAGCGCAATAAATCCGACCTGATAAATATGGTCGCGGTTTTTATCCGATAATAAATTTAATTTATAAACACGCTCACAGGCAATCCTGCACGCATCTTTGGGTGAAACACCAAGACGCATCATTTCCACAATTAAAAAACTTCCGCAGGCGCGGATACATTCTTCGCCTCTGCCTGTAGATGCTGCCCCGCCGACTTCACCATCCACATAAAGTCCTGCTCCGATAATGGGTGTGTCACCTACTCTCCCGTGAAGCTTCCATGCCATTCCGCTTGTTGTGCATGATGCCGATACATGCCCTTCATTATCTATTGCAACCATACCGATTGTATCGTGATGACCATCTTCATTTATTAAATCTGTTTTCGCTTTCGTTAATTTAAAATCATCGGTATGCATTTCCTCAGGTTTATCCGAACCTGATGCCTTCCAATCGTTATATTTCTTTAATGAATTTTCCGTTAATAAATTTTCCGATTTAAATCCTTTTTTCAGTGCGAACTCATAAGCCCCGTCGCCTGCAAGTATCGTATGGTTTGTATCTTCAAGCACAAGACGCGCAAGTGAAATAGGGTTTTTAATGTTCTCAACAAAAATCACAGAACCTATTCTTGCTTTCCAATCCATCAATGCCGCATCAAGCGTTACGATTCCTTTGTCATCAGGCAATCCACCGTATCCGACGCTCAAAACTTCGGGGTCGTCTTCTGCAACTTTAACCCCCTGCTCTACTGCATCAAGCGAGTTGCCACCGGCTTTTAAAATTTTATATGCCGCTTCGTTAGCTGCTATCCCGTGTTTCCAGGTTGATATTACTACAGGTTCTATCATTTTCAACGCTGACTTATATGATTTATTTATGATTTTAATAATAAGATTTTTTAACACAAAAACACTAAATCACAAAATAAAATTTACTGATTTTTAATTTAATATAATTTGTGCTTTCGTGATTTTGTGTTATTTCTTTTCTTAACAAGCTTTTGCTCGAATCTTAACATCTTCGCGGCAAACTCAAAGATGCTCCGAGATTATTTCAAAAGTTCTGTCATTGCGGTAAGGTATATTCATGTGCCCATCATTAAATTCTTCGTGAATGTATTTTATTTTATTTTGCTTAAGCTTGTCGCAAAAAATTCTTGCGCCGATATGCAAATCAAACTCATCACGCTTTCCCGCATCGAGATAAATGAGCTTAAGTTTTTTCAAATTGTCTTTATATTTGCCGACCAATCTCACAGGGTCGTGTTCAAGCCACCGGTTAAAAACTTGCTCATCAAGCTCTCCCGTTAAAATATTAAACGGTAAATCAAAATTATACCCTTTTGTTTTGAACCCTTTAGGGTTGGGCGAATAACAGCTCGCCATTCCGATGTTGTTAATGATATTATGAAATGACTTCGGCTTCGGCTGTTTAAAGTTCAGTTCGTTCTTAATAAAATTCGCAACTCCTTTGTCGCCTTTGCCATATGGTTCAATGTCAATTACAAACTCAGGGAACCCAAACATATAGCAATATTCAAAAGCCATATCTCCTGCAGTTGAACACATTAATCCGAACACATCAGGATTTTTCATCGCAAGAATAACCGCGCCATATCCGCCGCTTGATTTACCGCAAACAGCCCGTTTAGACGAATCAGCAATCGTGTTATATTTATTATCGATATAAGGAACAAGCTCATCTATTATATAACTTTCATAATTTCCCGTTGCGGTTGAATTGATGTATTGACTGCCGCCGTATTTTGTTATGCAGTCAGGCATAACGACGATCATTTCATCCATTGTTTTTTCTGCAATCAGTCTGTTGAGACGTTCTTCCATATTCTCTGATAAAAAAGAAATATTAAGATACTGCATTCCCCTGCCCGTAAATCCCGTGAGAAGATATGCTACAGGAAATTTTTTATTAGACTTGCCGTAAGACGGCGGAAGATAAACCGGAAACTTTCTTAACGCCGGGTCACCGAGAGGATTGCCTTTGAGAATTTTGGAATCAAACGATTCAATTATAATCTGCCCGTTCATATTTAGCAATTAAGCTATGAAATTTTTATTATTTAACAATAAGATAAAATTAAGAAATTAATAACTTATTGAAGTTAATAATTTTTAAATCTTCTTTAGTGGTAATTTTGAGGTTGGAAATTTCGCCTTCGACAATTTTCACTTTATAGCCGGCGTTGGTTACGATTGAGGATTCATCGGTCCCAATGAATTTTGTTTTGTGAGCATGCTCGAACGACTTAACTAAAATTTCATATCTGAAAATCTGCGGCGTTTGTATGCGCCAGATATTTTCACGCTTAAGGGATTCGCTAATAAAATTTTTATCATCAATCTTTTTAATTGTGTCGTTAACTTTCAATCCCGGCACAAGCTCAGGATATTTAATTGAAAGCTTAATTAATTCTTTTATTTTTTTCTTTGTAATAAAAGGACGGACTGCATCGTGTATAATTATCCTGTCATCTTTTCCGCACTTCAGTGAAAGCAAAGCATTAAAACCAGATTGATGCCTTGTTTCACCGCCTTCGACAATTCTCGAAACTTTTGAAAACTTATTATCTGAAATTATTTTTTTTAACTTCTTGAAATTATCCGAGCTTGTTGCAATGATAATTTCATTAACGGAATTTATTTCTTGAAATTTTTTTATCGTATAAGAAATTACTTCAATGTTTTTTGGAGGAAGCTTTAAGAATTGTTTTGGGGTTTTGCTTCCAAACCGTGAGCCGGAACCCGCGGCAGGTATGATGACGATGTTTTTCATACGAGCGGCATATAATTAAAAGTTGATACAATCACCTGCGAGTCTTCGGAGTATAGTCCGATTTTTCCGTTGTGATTATATAATTGTTTGTTCGCATGATTTCCCGAATAATCAAAATCTTTAACGTGATTATTATTTATATACACCGATAATTTTTGTCCGCGTTTGATTAATTTATATCGTGTATCCATTCCAAGAGCAAGCTTAGGGTCATTTTCTGTTGATAAAAAAGTTTGACCGAGTTCGTCTTTCATAGTTCCGATTTCAATTCCGTTCGTTTTCAGAATAAAATAATTTGCTTCTTTCTTTCCGTTTGGTGCAATCATATAATTAAAAAGTATCCAGAAAACTTCAAATGGATTTGGGTTCGGCTGGCGAAGCTGTGATAATGTCTTTGCAGTTATCTCGATAATAAAATCTTTGAGAGTAAAGTTTGAAGTTACAAGCGATGCGTGAGTTGTGCCGGGTGCTGATGGTGAGCCGAAAGGAGGAGCAGGCGGATTAAGAAAAAATTCTCCGGGCTGCTGAGAAGCATGATATTGAATCTGCCAATTGTTATGATTTACGGGGTCAAGCACGGGAAAATTATGAGTGTTATTCGTTGATTCAACAGGCGGCTGCGGAGGAACGGGGTCAACCGGAGTAGTATTCCCATTATCATTACTGCCGCCGCCGAAAAGCGATTTAAAAAAATTTATCAGCCAGCCGAACAATTTTTTTATAAGTTTAAGCTACAAGCATCATGTCACCGTAATCATAAAAACGCATCTTGTCTTTGATTGCTTTTTTATATGCTTTCATTACATGGTCTCTCTCTGCGAATGAACACACAAGCATAAGCATTGTACTTTGCGGCAGATGGAAATTTGTGATTAATCTATCAACTACTCTTACAGTTTGTGGCGGATGAATAAATTTGTCGGTCCATCCTTTCCCGGGACGAACGTGCTTGCCTGTTATGACACTTGTCTCAAGCGCCTTAACAACAGACGTTCCTACCGCAACAACTTTTTTCTTCTTGTCTATTGCGACATTGATTATATCGGAGGATTCTTTAGGAATTTCATAATACTCAGAATCCATTCTGTGCTTTGAAAGGTCTTCAACCTCAACAAGACGGTATGTTCCAAGTCCGATGTGCAAAGTAATCGGAACAATCTTCACGCCTTTTTTATGAATGGCGCTTAAAAGTTCTTTTGTGAAGCTAAATCCTGAGGAAGGGGCTGCAACAGAACCAACATGTTTCGCATATACAGTCTGAAAAGTATCTTTATCTTTCTCGGTTGCTTCGCGTTTTATGTAATGAGGAAGCGGCATTTTGCCAAGCTTGTCAATATATTTTTTGAAATCGTCCTTATTATAATTAAAACGGACTATTCTTCCGCGAGATGTTGTATTATCGATTACCTCGCAGTAAAGATTTTTTGTGAAGAAAATTCTGTTGCCGATTCTGACTTTTCTTGCAGGGTCAACAACAACGTCCCAGATGTTTTCTTCTTTAGAAAGCTGTCTCAATAAAAACACTTCAATCTTAGCGCGTGTTTTTTCCTTTGTTCCCATAAGCTTTGCAGGAAAAACTTTCGAGTCGTTCACGACAAGAACATCGCCTTCATTGAAATAATCAACTATATTCTTGAATTTTTTTACTTCGACCTCACCGGTGTCTTTGTGAAGAACCATTAACTTCGATGCATCCCTTGGGGATTTAGGGACTTTTGCGATTAAGTTTTTAGGAATGGGATACTTAAATTGAGAAAGCTTCATTTTTATAATTATAATGTAATGAAAATTTAATCCCCCTTAATAAAGGGGGACAAAGGGGGTTGTTTAAAATTTTATTTTATGTTGTAAAACGCTTTTATGCCCGGATAAAATGCAGCAGAACCAAGCTGTTCTTCAATTCTTAAAAGCTGGTTGTACTTTGCAACACGGTCAGTTCTTGAAAGCGAACCTGTTTTTATCTGTCCTGCATTTGTTGCGACTGCAAGGTCGGAAATAGTCGTATCCTCTGTTTCTCCGCTTCTGTGGCTGATTACGCAGGTATATTTGCTTGTCTTTGCAAGTCCAATAGCGCTTAAAGTTTCGGAAAGTGTTCCGATTTGATTTACCTTAACAAGAATTGAATTTCCTATATGCTCTTCGATTCCTTTTGCTAGGATTTCAGGGTTTGTAACAAACAAATCATCACCAACCAGCTGAACTTTTGAGCCAAGCTCTTCAGTTAAGTTTCTCCATCCGTCCCAATCGTTTTCGCCAAGTCCGTCTTCTATGCTGATAATCGGAAATTGATTAACCATAGATTCATACATCTTAATCATTCCGTCAGAAGTTTTTGAAGGCAAGTGTGATTTATAAAACTCGTAGTTAACTTTACTTCCGTCTTTCTTATACATTTCAGAAGACGCAACATCGAGAGCAATGTAAATGTCTTTCCCTGCTTTATATCCTGCTCCGTCAATTGCCTGTAAAATTACTTCAACAGCTTCATCATTCGATTTTAAGTTCGGAGCAAATCCGCCTTCATCACCCACAGCAGTGTTTAAACCTTTTTTGTGAAGAACATTTTTCAGTGAATGAAAAACTTCCGTTCCTGCGCGTAAAGCTTCGGCAAAAGACTTGAAGTTAACAGGAACAATCATGAACTCCTGAAAATCAACATTATTGTCAGCATGCTTTCCGCCATTGATAATGTTCATCATCGGGACAGGCAGACATCTTGCATCTGCACCGCCAAGGTATCTGTATAATGGAACATTAAGATAATTTGCCGAAGCATGCGCGGCTGCCATTGAAACTCCGAGAATTGCATTTGCGCCAAGCTTAGATTTATTCTTTGTGCCGTCAAGCTTTATCATCAGCTCATCAAGCTCATATTGCTGGAAACAATCGAAGCCGGTAAGTTTTTTTGCGATTGTGTTATTGACGTTATCAACTGCTTTGCGTGTGCCTTTTCCAAGATAGCGTTTTTTATCGCCGTCGCGCAATTCGACAGCTTCGCGCTCACCTGTAGATGCGCCTGATGGAACTGCAGCTCTACCGAGCGTGCCGTTTTCTAAAATTACATCAACTTCTATTGTAGGGTTACCCCTTGAATCAAGGATTTCACGTGCGTGAACGGATTTTATTGAGGGCATTTATTAGAAAATGAGTTATTTTTTGAGGAATAAACACCTAAAATAATATAAACTTAGAGGGAAATCAATGCAAAAGGAAGACTTTTACCAAAAATGCCTATTCCTGAATGAAATTTATATAATAAATGATTGTTTACATAATTACATTGAATAATTCCTTAAAAATCACAAAATTGAATGTTATGCAAAAAATTAAAAATCTGTCGTTATTAGCGGTAGTATTTTGTGTTTTTACTTTTTCAGGGTTTGGATGTTCGGCTGCACTTAATGCTCTTGAAAACCTTCAAAGATTGAAGTTTAAACTTGGCGAGGTTCATAATTTCCAGCTCGCAGGAGTTCAGATTTCACATATTACCTCTCCGTCTTACTTAAGTGTTTTTGAGGCTGCCAGTTTAGCAACTGCTTTTGCGCAGGGTCGTTTGCCTGCAAGCTTTACACTGGATGTTCTCGCAAAAAATCCTAATGACGGAACAGGCGGAACAAAGCAAGCTACTGCAACAATGACATCGATGCGATGGAGACTGCTGATTGACGGAACAGAAACTGTTGCGGGTGCCATAGAGCAGCCGGTTACTATACCGGGTGTTGGGCAGGAAACCATAATCCCAGTTGGTGTTAGTGTTGACCTTGTACAGTTTTTTAATGCAATAGGATATGAAAGGATTCTTAATCTCGCATTCGGTATTGGCGGAAGCACGGGAAACGCAGGAAAACTCCAATTAAAAATTACACCTGAGGTTTCAACTTTCTTAGGTCCTATTGTAATGCCTGAAATTACTGCGGTAACTTACGAATTCAGATAAAATTTTTTGCGGACGAATAAACATTTGAGTAGATTTAATGGATAAAATAATTGTTGCGATTGACGGACCTGCCGGAACGGGAAAAAGCACAACTGCAAGACTACTTGCACAGAAGTTAAACGTATTATACATAGACAGCGGCGCAATGTACCGCGCAATAACATATCTTGTTCTTAAAAATAACATTCCTCTTACTGAAGTCGATAAAATCGCTGAGCTTTCTTCAAACGCTAACATAGAATTCAAAGACGATAAAGTCTTTGTTAATGATGAAGACATAACGGAAAAAATCCGTTCGCTTGATGTTACGAACAAAGTCAGCGCAGTAAGCAAGCTGAAAGAAGTGCGCAAAAATCTCGTTGAGAAGCAAAGACAGTTTTCGAAAGAGCAAAGCGTTATAATGGACGGAAGAGACATCGGAACGGTTGTTTTTCCCGATGCAAACTTTAAGTTTTTTTTTGCATGTGATTTGAAAACCCGTTCAGTAAGGAGACAGCAGGATTTTATGGACCTGGGACAAAAAATTCCGCTTGAAAAAATCATTCTTGAAATTAAAAAGCGCGATGAGCTCGACACAAAACGCGTCGAAAGTCCTCTGAAGAAAGCAAAAGATGCAATCGAGATTGACACTACCAACATGATTATTGAAGAACAGGTAGATTGTCTTTATAAGAAAATAATGGGAATCGTTCCCAATAATTAAATAAGAGTTTTTTTAAACAAGCCGGAGGCATAATGCCGATGGAATTTACAAACTAAACCCTTTGAAGTAATAAAGTCTTTAGATTTTTTTACAAAGGGACAAAGGAATAAACAATTAATGTCAGAAGTAGAAACAAAAGAAAGAACAAATCCGGCAGCGAATGGAGTTCAAAATGAAGTTAGTTCAACAAAACGTGATACCATCGTCACTCAAAAGTATAAAACAGGAGAGTATGAAGATGATGAGTATGATGGTCTGTTAAAGCTGTATGAAAAAACCTTCAACGTTATAAAAGAAAACGAGCTTGTTAAAGGCAAGATTGTTGCAATAAACGGTGAAGATGTTTTAATTGACATCGGCTCAAAATCAGACGGAAGAGTTTCAATTAACGAATTCTCAGACCGCGATGTTGTTGCTGTGGGCAATGAAATAGAAGTTTTCTTAGAAAAAATTGAAGACAAAGAAGGACAGCTTGTTCTTTCAAGAAAGAAAGCCGAGTCCATCAAAATGTGGGATACCATTGTTGATGCTAATAAGACCGGTGCTACAGTAAAAGGAAAAATCTTAAGAAGAATAAAAGGAGGATTTGTTGTTGACATAACAGGTCTTACTGCATTCTTACCGGGTTCTCAAATTGATACCAAGCCGGTCAGAGATTATGATGAATATGTCGGCAGAGTAATGCCGTTTAAAGTTATTAAAATTAATAACGCAATTGAAAACATTATCGTATCACACAAAGTCCTCATCGAAGAATCAATGCAGGGACAGCGTGAAGAACTTCTTAAATCGATTCAAAAGGGTCAGACACTTAAAGCGGTTGTTAAAGCAATCACAGACTTCGGTGTGTTCGTTGACCTTGGCGGTCTTGACGGATTGATTCATATCACTGACCTTTCATGGGGAAGGATCAATCATCCGAGCGATGTCGTTAAGCTTGACCAGGAAATTGAAGTTCACGTTCTTGAGTTTGATAAAGAAAAACAAAGAGTATATCTCGGCTTAAAACAATTACAGCCGCATCCATGGGATAACATCAACGAAAAAGTTAAAGTTGGTGATAAAGTATCAGGCAAAGTTGTGTCATTAACCGACTACGGTGCTTTTATCGAAATCGAAAAAGGTATCGAAGGACTTATTCACGTAAGTGAAATGTCATGGACACAACACGTAACTAACCCGAGCCAGATGGTTACAATGGGACAGCTTGTTGATGCTCAGGTATTGAACATTGACACCGAGAACAGAAAGCTTTCTCTCGGCATGAAGCAGTTAACTCCTAATCCATGGCAGAGCTTACTTGAAAAATATCCTGTCGGAACAAAACAAAAAGGAAAAGTCTGCAACATAACAAACTTCGGCGTGTTCGTTGAGCTTGAGCAGGGTGTTGATGGTCTTATCCACATTTCCGATATGTCATGGACAAAGAAAATCTTCGACGTAAAAGAATTTGTGAAAATGGGTGAAGAGCTCGAAGTTGTAATTCTTGGTGTTGATGTTGCTAACCAAAGAATTTCACTTGGTAGAAAACAGCTTCTTGATAATCCATGGGATAACCTCGAGACGAATTATAAAATGGGAACAGAAACCGAATGCAAAATAATTAAACCGATTGAAAAAGGTTTAATCGTTGAGCTTCCTGATGGTGTTGATGCGTTTATTCCTGCTTCTCAATTATCGGTAACACCTATAAAGAGTCTTGCTGATACTTACAAACCGGGTCAGGCATTGAAAGCTGAAGTCATTGAGTTCGATAAAAACAATAAGAAAGTTGTTTTATCCGTTCTTGAGTACTTAAAAGACAAAGACCAGGAAGAAGTTGATAGCTATCTAAACAGATTCAAAATCCAGAAGAAATTTACAATTCAGGATATACTTGAAAAGACAAAAAACTATAAAGAAGAACAGCTTGATTTCAGAATTGAAGACTTAATCGGGGAAGAAATGCCTGAGCTTTCACAGCCGAACATTTCAACTGATTTAACCGCAGAAAATTCAGCGGCAGTACCTGCTCCTGAAACCAAATCTGAAACAAAACCTGAAGAACCGAAACAATAAACTGAATTAATTGATTAATAAATTAAAAGGGCTGGCAACAGCCCTTTTTTGTTTGTCTAAATTTTGTGAAAAATCCATCTTACAATAAAACCTGCAAGCAATAAGCCCACACCAATTAATATAACTTCCACAGGTAACGAAACCGACATCACTAAACACCCTATCAATCCTAATATAGAAATGATTTTTCCGAATCTTTGTTCAGCTTTGGGCTGTTTCAATGCTGCAATGTTCGTGATACTGTAATAAATTAAAATTGAAAATGAAGCTGCGCGAACAATGAATTCAAATGAACCAGCAATTGTGATGAATAATATAATTAATCCTGTAATTATAATTCCAATATGAGGAACCTTAAATTCATTATGAACTTTTGCAAATATTTTTGGCAGGTCTTTTCGTCTTCCCATAGCAAGCATCATTCTGCTGATGCCGAGAATCTGGCTGAGCAATACTCCAAGCATTGCAGTAGATGCTCCAAGCGTTATAATTATTTTTATTCCCGGAGTGTTCAAAACATTCACAGCAACCTGCAACGGAGATTTGCTTCCTGACATTTGTTCAGTTCCAATTACTCCAATAGCGACATAAGAAACAGCCGCATATAAAATAATTGCAGATATAATTGTTATTATCACTGCTCTTGGAATTGTTTTTTCCGGTTCTTTCACTTCTTCTGCCAGAGTTGCAATCCTCGCATAGCCCGTGAAAGCAAAAAACAATAATGCAGATGCTTCGGCAATTCCGGAAATTCCAAATGGATTGAATGGCTGAAAATTATCTGCATCAATTTGCGGTATCCCACTGAAAACAAAATATAAAAGAGAAAGCAAAGTTATGCTTATTATGAATAGATTTAATGCGCCTGCTTTTTTTATTCCGAAATAATTTGCAAATGTAAGAAAAATGACAGCAATTACAGATAATGTTAATGGAGAAGCAACCGGAACGATCTGATAAAAATAACTTCCGAAGCCGATTGCAACTACACCCGCTGCCGAGAGCTTGCTGATTAAAAACATCCACCCTGCAGAAAAACCAAAAGCAGGATTTAAAATGCGGTACCCATATTCATATGTTCCACCCGACTGCGGATAAACGGCTGCAAGCTGTGCCGAGCTTAAACCGTTGAATCCCGCAACTATACCCGCGATGATAAGTCCAATTATAAACGCAGGTCCTGCAACACCGGCAGCAACACCTGTAACGACAAAAATTCCCGCACCAATTATTGCGCCAAGCCCGATGCCGACAGCATCTTTTAATGTAAGAACCCGGAGCAGTTCGGATCTATTTCCAGAATTAACTTTCAACTAATCAAAGTAATATTTTTAGTTTTTTAAAGCTATTAAGTATAAATTTCTATAAAATCATATATCAATCTTCCTATATTTTTAAGAACAATGAAAGTATATTACACTTTAATATTAATATGGAAAAAACATTAATATACGAAGGCAAAGCAAAGAAAATTTATAAGCTTGCGGATAAACCCGATATTTATTTGCAGGAATTTAAAGATGATGCAACTGCTTTCAACGGTGTCAAAAAAGACCAAATTGAGAACAAAGGTGTGGTGAATAATAACATCACTTGTAAAATTTTTGATTACCTCGCGCAGAACGGGATTGAGACGCATTTTGTTGAAAAGGTATCGGATAATTCAATGCTTGTAAAAAGCGTTGAAATTGTTCCTGTTGAAGTTGTATGCAGAAACATTGCTGCAGGCAGTTTGGTAAAAAAATTCGGCTTAACCGAGGGAGAAGAACTTTCAAGACCTCTTATTGAGTTTTACTATAAGTCAGATGAGCTGGGTGACCCGTTGTTTTCAGAAGACCATATTTATGAAATGCGGCTTGCAACAGCCGATAACATAAAAAAAATCCGCGAGATGACTTTGAAGATAAATACATTGTTAAAAAAATATTTTATTGAGCGCGGATTGAAGCTTGTGGATTTCAAGCTTGAGTTCGGAAAACAAAAAAACGGCAATATCATTCTTGCGGATGAGATTTCTCCCGATACTTGTCGTTTATGGGATGCCGAGACAAATAAAAAAATGGACAAGGACCGGTTCAGGTTTGACCTTGGAGATGTTAAAGAAACATATCAGGAAGTTCTTGAAAGAGTTATGAAATAATTTGAATAATTAAAAGAAACTATTTGAAAATCACACCATACGGAAAAGATGTAGTTCTTAGAATGTTTGTTATCACAATTTTGTTAGATGCGGTAGCATTTTTTATTCCTAACCTTATTGCCAAAATAATTTTAGTTGTTCTTTCTATTATTCTTTTCGGATTTACGCTTTATTTTTTCCGTGACCCGTTGAGGAAACTCACAGGAAATGAAAAAGAAGAAGACCTTATCTCCCCTGCCGACGGCAAAGTCGTTTTAATCGAAGAAGTCGAATACAAAGGTGATTATTTTACTCCCGGTGAGAAGCTTACGCAAATCAGCATCTTCCTTTCACCTCTTAATGTTCACGTAAATTATATTCCGCTAACCGGAATGGTGGATTATCTGAAATATATTCCCGGTGATTATCTTGTTGCATTCGACCATAAATCATCCGAGCGGAATGAAAGAACAGAAATCGGCATAACTTCAAAATCAGGAAAGAGAGTATTATTCAAGCAAATCGCGGGATTTGTTGCACGAAGAATTGTATACACTATTAAAGAGGGGGATGAAGTTTTTGCAGGCGAAAAATTCGGGATGATAAAGTTCGGCTCGAGAACGGATATTATTTTCAAAAATGCGGTTTCAATCAATGTAAAAGTCGGCGATAAAGTCGTAGCCGGTGAAACAATTATTGCAGAGTTATAATACAATTATAATAATTATTATAAATAAGTGTTAATTTCAAGAAATTTTGTTCCTTCCCTGTTTACCGTTCTTAACGGCTTCTGCGGGTTTATGTCTCTCATAAACTCAATGAACGGCGAATTTGAGCAGGCATGCTTATTCATTATTTATGCAATGTTGTTTGACGGATTTGACGGAATTGTTGCACGCCTTTTGCACTCATCAAGCAAGTTCGGTGTTGAGCTTGATTCACTTTGTGATGTCATTTCTTTCGGTGTTGCCCCTTCGTTTTTATTATATACAATTCAATTAAAAAACTTTGAAACAATCGGCATCATAGTAGCGTCTTTGTTCATGGTTTTTTCTTCTTTACGTCTTGCAAGATTTAACGTTCAGCTTGTCGGATTTGATAAGGATTATTTCAAGGGACTGCCGGCTCCCATTGCGGCAGTAACAATTTGCTCATACATTTTATTTTATCACAATAAAATATTCACTGCGCAGACAAGTAGTTACGCTTTATGGATTATTGCCATCCTGCTTCCAATATTAATGATAAGCAGGATTAAATACGACACTCTACCGAAAATTAATAAAGCAAACCTCAAAAAACATCCTGCGAAGTTTGTAATTCTTTTTATTGCAATTATTCTGATTATAATTACAAGAGGTGAAGGTCTGTTTGCTTTCTGTTTGTTTTACCTAAGCAGCGGGATTATAAGAGGAATTTATATGCTTCTGAAACCCAAAAAGAAAAAACCGCAGGGAGAAAAAGAAGCGGTAGAGAAAATCGCGCATTAAGAATGGGATTCCCGCCTGCGCGGGAATGACTTCAACCTAATTAAATCACTTCCTTCAAAGCCAGTATAAAATAATCCAAATCTCCCTTCGTATTATATCTTCCCAATGAAATTCTGATTGAAGCTAATGCGGTTTTTTCATCACGACCGAGATTTAGCAAAACATGTGACGGCTTATGACTTCCAGACGTACAGGCAGAACCGCCGCTTACTGCAATACCCTCCAAATCAAGCAATATCAACAGCATCTCAGGGTCTACTTTGGATTTTTTGAGATTGATTGAAATATTTAAAATATTTGGCAATGAATGTTGCTCAGGAGTATTAAAAATTATTTTATCACCGAACTCCTGAGTTAATTTTTTTCTTAAATATTCATTCAGCTCTTTCATCTTTTCTGCATCTTCATCAAAGTTTTTTATCACAAGCTCGACGGCTTTTTTGAAGCCGGCAATTGCAGGAATGTTTTCCGTTCCGCCGCGCAAGTTTCTTTCCTGGCTTCCGCCGTGCTGGTATTTCTCGACGGGAATTTTGTCCCGCATATATAAAGCCCCGATTCCTTTCGGTCCGTAAATCTTATGAGATGAAATCGTTGCGGTATCTAAACCCAATTCATTTACTTTAAACCTTACTTTTCCAAAACTCTGCACTGTGTCTGAATGAACAAAAACATCTTTTGCCTTCGCAATTTTTGAAATCGCTTTTAAATCATTTATCACACCTGTTTCGTTATTCGAGTGCATCACCGAAACTAAGAACGTATCGTCCTTGATTAGCTCTTCAAGCTGACTTAAATTTATCTTTCCGTATTCGTCATTATCGAGATAAGAAATCTTAAATCCGAATTTATCTTTTAGATAATTAACCGTATCAAGAACTGCGAGATGCTCAATTTTTGTAGTTATAATATTTTTTTTATCCGAGTTTAAAAAGTTCATCGCAAGTCCTTTTATGGCAAAATTGTTTGCTTCGGTTCCGCCGCTTGTGAAAACGATTTCTTTGGGTTTCGAACCAATAAAATCCGCAATCAGGTCACGCGTATCTTCGACAAGCACTTTTGCGGGCTTGCCGAATGAATGAATCGAAGAGGCATTTCCAAAATTTTCTCTCATATACGGAAGCATTGCATCGAGAACTTCTGGTGCAATGGGTGTGGTCGCTGCGTTATCTAAATATATACGTCTCAAATTTTTAAGGTTAATTTTGTTTTTACAATAATTAATTTATTCATTAAGTAAAAGATGGCAATAAATAAAAAAGAGCTTCTTTACATTCCGAATCTTCTTTCAATCTTCAGATTGATTTTACTTATCCCGACGGGATACTTAATATTATTTGAATTTGAAACGAAAAAAAATGTAATAATAGCTCTGATGGTTTTAATGTATGTCACTGATTTACTCGATGGTTATATTGCGCGGCACCTCAACCAAGTCAGTGAAACAGGTAAAATCATCGACCCGCTTGCAGATAAAATTTCCGTGACGGTCATTGCTCTTTTAATCTTTGCAAAAGGATTTATTCCGCTTTGGTTCTTAATTGCTGTTATTACAAGAGATTTGTTTATCTTGCTGTTTGGCTTGTATTTAAAAGAGAAATATAATATTGTATTAATGTCCAATATCCCGGGCAAAATCGCTGTTTTTGGCATTGGATTGGTGCTTTTGTTTGCTCTTCTGCAAGTTCCTATTATTAATGAATTTATCTCTTATTTTTATTATATTATATTATTACTAATTATATATTCTTCAATACTTTATTTTATCAGGTTTAAACAAGCCATAGGAGAAAAAAATGGAAATCACTGAAAACCCTTTTAACGAGTCGTCCGAAAGACGCAGGAAAAAGGCGGATAGAGTGAGGACTCTCACACGGAAAGATGTTGAGACCAAAATGGAGGAGAAACTTGTCGGCAGAAAAATTACAAAGAAGCTGATAGTTGATTCCCTGTTTGAGTCTTTACGTGAACTGATTATGACTGCTGACCCGGTCATCCGTATTGAAATACGTGATTTTGGTGTATTTGAGGTGAAGAAAACAAAACCAAAACCAAAAGCACGCAATCTCAAAACAGGAGAATTTGTTTACGTTCCGGGCAGAAGAAAAATGCATTTCAAGCCGGGTAAGATTCTGAAGAACTATTTAAAAGAAAGTTCAGACATCGATGCAGTAAAAGACAGAGAAGACTACGAAAAAAGTCAAGATTCCGAATCTTCAAATACTTAATTAAGTTGAACTTTTCTAAGTACTTAGCAATTGACTATGGAGAGAAACGAATCGGGATTGCAATTTCCGACTATGACAAGAACATAGCATTTCCAAGAGACCACGTTTTAAATGACATTAAACTTTTCCAAAAAATCTTAGTATTAATAAAAGAAGAGAGTATAGAAAAAATTATACTGGGTTATCCGATAAACTTAAATTCTGAAAAAACACCGCAGACGCTAAAAGTCGAAAGCTTCAAAAAAGAACTGGAAGAATTTCTTTCAAAGAACAAAATAAAAACCGAAGTGGTTTTGTTCGATGAAAGACTGACAAGCTCAATGGCTGAGTCGTATATCACAGAAATGGGCTTAAAAAAATCCAAGCGTCAGGAAAAGGGCTTGGTAGACTCAATAGCCGCACAGGTTTTGCTTCAGGGTTATCTGGATAAAGAGAAAAAAATTAATTAAAAAGAAATCAGTTTTACCCGATATTGCTACGTATTGTTCTTTGAACTGAAATAAGGAGTTTAAAATGTATTTAGTCGAGTTATACAATTTAATAGAAGAAGGTGAAAATTCCACGACCGAGTTTAAGCGAAAGTTTTCCACGCCCGAGAAGATTGCAAAGGAAATGATTGCATTTGCAAACACGAAAGGCGGTTATATGCTTTTCGGAGTTGATGATAATAAAGCGCTTGTCGGTGTCGAAAGCGAGAAAGAACAGATGGAGCTTATAAAAACCGCCGCAACGTTTTACTGCGAGCCGGAAGTTCTTCACGACATCGAAGTAGTCCTCATAAAAGGCGTTGATGTTGTTGTAGTTCACATTCCCGAAAGCCAAAACAAACCTCACTACTTAATCACAGATGACGAAGACAACATGAAGAGTTACGTCCGTCTGAATGATAAATCAATTCTTGCTTCAAAAGAAACTTTGAGGATTCTCAAAGGTCAGAACAGCACGAATCCTTTGTCGATAAACATAGGTGAAAACGAAAAAGCGTTGTTCAAGTTTTTAAATGAGAACGAGAAGATTACCGTGAAAGGATTTAAGAAGCTTGTGAATATTTCAGAACGCCGCGCAAGCAGAACGCTTGTCAATCTCGTTCGCGCCGGAACAATACGGCATCACTATACAGGCAAGGAAGAGTATTTTACGTTGTGAGTTTTTAACAACCCCTAAAATGCTATATGTATGCATTTCTTACTATATAAATTTTATTAAAAAATTCTAATATCTTTAGATATATTTCTTAATCTGGTAGAATATTTTATACAGGATGACACTATTACTTCGATAAATCGTAAATTTAGTTATGCTTATAACTAAAAAATCTATTTAAAATGGCTGAAAGAAAAAATGAAGCACAGGTAGATATTGATCTTTATAATTACATAAGAGACAATAAAAAATATAAGAAGAAATGGATTCTTCGAAAAACCGACAACAAATATCTACAAGAGTGTTTAGATATAGCAAGTAAAAAAATAAGCGAAAAGCGAGGGGAGCCTGATTTAATTTATATAAATGAAGATAAAAGATTATTAATTTTAATAGAGAATAAAGATAGCACAAAATATCATTTTTCCAAAAAAGGCAATACCGATCCACAATTATATGCTATTGATGGCATAAAACATTATTTGTCATTTTTGCTTGCTAGTAATATAAAAAAAGAAACCACAAAAAAATATTTTAAAGATTGGCGAATTGTTGGAATTGCTTTTTCCGGTAGAATCAATGATGAGTATAATCATTTAATATCAACTTTTATTATTGCAGATAATGAAATAAAAGATATAGATGTTAAAGAAATTTTAGATGAAGAAGACTATATTGCATATTTTGAGAATATAGATTTAGAAAAAATATCTAAGAATATTACTAAATCTTCAAGCGAAATTAATAGAATGTTGCGAACACTTGATTCGCAAAAAAGACCAATTTTATTAAGTGCTTTAATGATTTGTCTTTATGAAAAGGATGATTTCCCAAATGATTTTAAAAAAAGTTATGGAGGATGGAATCCAAAAACAATTATTACAAATATTCCAACAACCATTAAAGAAATTTTACAAAATGAAGGTATTGATAATGAAAAAATTGAAGTTCTTATAAATGAATTGTCATTTATTAAAACGGATAATGATTTAATTTCATCGGAAATATTAAATGAAATATTAAAAGAATTAGAAGATAATGTTATCCCTCTTTTCAATAAAAAAACAAATTATGATATAATTGGAAAGTTTTATGAAGAATTTTTAAGATATGCTGGTGTAACTAATGTAAAAAAAGGTATTGTTTTAACTCCTAACCATATCACAAGATTATTTACAGATTTAATTGATATAAAAACTAATGATGTTATAATTGATATATGTTGCGGAACAGGTGCTTTTTTAATAGCGGGTATGAACAAATTAATTGATGAAATTGAAAACTCAGATTTGGCTGATAAGAAAAGACGAATAAAAACTTTAAAACAAAATCAATTAATAGGATTTGAGAAAAGTGGCACTATGTATTCTTTAGCTATTTCTAATATGTTGTTTAGAGGTGATGGTAAATCAAGGATATTTAATATAGATGCTTTTTCAGATAAAGCTAAACAAATTCTATCAAAATTAAAGATGAAGCCAAGCGTTGGATTTATTAATCCCCCTTATGGCGGAAGGGATAATAAAGTTAATCCAACTAAAAAAGAAATCCAGTTTTTAGAAAAATTATTAGATACAGTTAGTAGATATGGAATAATTATTGCTCCACTTTCTACTTATCTAAAAGATGAAATTGATAGAAATAGAATTTTATCAAAACACACTTTGAAATATGTTATTAATATGCCTAGTGAACTTTTTCAACCAAATGCTTCTACTCATACGGCAATTGCGGTATTTGAGACAAACACGCCTCACAACAACAAAGAAGTAATTTTTTATAATCTAATAGATGATGGTTTAGTATTATCAAAAAATAGGGGTAGAACCGATGTTTTAAAAAAATGGATTACTATTAAAAAAGACCTTCTTGAAAAATTAATAAATCCAAAAAAATATCAAAATAACATCGATTTAGTAAAAACTAAAATTACTGTAAATGATGAATGGATAATTCAAGCACATTCAAAAGCTGATTACAGTAATTTGTCTGATAAATCATTTATAAAAACGATTAAAGAAAATATTATTTTTACAACTAAATTTAAGCTTAATCTGTTAGAAAAAGATATTGATGAAATTACTTTATGGGAAATATTAAAAGATAGTAATATAAGTGAGAAAAGCTCTAATAAAAACAAAGTTAATTTAGGAATTAATACTAAAAAATGGTCTGATTTTAAAATCCAAGATGAATTAAGCGGATTGTTTATAATGGAAAAAGGTGAACGTCTTGTTGAAATAGAAAGGCTAGATGGCAATACCCCTTTAATAACAGCATCTGCTTATAATAATGGAATAACTAATTTCATTGATTACAATGCATTTAAAGATTCAAAAAGGATATTTGAATATAAAATAACAATAGATATGTTTTGCAATGTCTTTTATCATGATTATAAATATTTTAGCGATGATAATGTCCATACTTTATTATTTAAGAATTCAGATTATTCAAAATATTATGAAAATAAATATATAAATTTATTTTTATTAACAATTTTAAGACAATTATCCTCTAAGTATAGTTTTGGAAGACAAGTAAGATTGAAAAGATTTAAAGATGAAATGATTAAATTGCCTGTAGATAAAAATGGAAATCCTGATTGGATATTTATGGAAAATTATATGAAGTCACTTCCATATTCAGCATCAATTTAACTTACCTCTTATCCAAAACTTCGCAGACTTTTTTCAGAGATTGTTCTGCGTTTTTGAGAATGGCTTCGCCTTGTGATAAAATTTCTTTTTTGTATTTTTCGTCTTTGATTTGCGGGAGATTTATCTGAACGTTTTTAAACGCTCCCCAGATGCCTGTCTCGAGAGATTTAGCGCCGACTTCGAGGTCGCTTTTCGAGGCAATGTTTCCGTGCGCTGCCATTTCAATCATCGAGTCCCAGCAGGAGTCTGCAATTTTCATAACACTAAGCGGAACATCAACAGCTTTTTTCAGACCTGCCTGCATTTTTTCATCTCGGAGTTTTATTTCGGCATCGTTTGTCTTAGGCATTTTCATTGCGAGCATGTAATCATTGAATGCATTTGTATCAGCATCAATCATCGAAATAAGCTCCTTCATTTTTTGATGAAGCGGCGGAATTAACTTTCGCATTGTTGCATCGAGATGCTCGAATTTTTTGTTTCCATAGCTCATCCAACCGACCATTGCGCCGAGTCCTGCGCCGAGCGAGGCAATGAGCGCGGACACGCTTCCCCCGCCGGGAGCGGAAGTTCTTGCGCCGACAAGCTCAACGAAATCACGAACGCTCATAGATGCAAGAGGTTCGGTTCCTTCTTCCTGAATCATGTATTCGATGATACGCTTCTCAGGGATGAACTGTGAAATGGAAGATAAACCGAGACGCTCGATGACAAGACGGATTTTTTGCTTCTCATCGAGTATGAATAAATTTTCTTTTTGAATATAATAATCCGCTGCCATGAGCATTGCTTCGAGCGGGATAAGCCCGACAAGCTCGCTACCACAAACAGCAAGATTCATTTTCTTTGCATCAGCTGCGCATTCTTCATAAGCAATATGCGGCGGTGTAATTTTGTAGTTATCGAGATTAATCGAGACCTGTGCCATGCCGTATTCTTCGACATACCAGCCGATTCCTTTAACTGCTTTGAGTCTTCCCGGTTCTTTTTCACCTCTTCCCTGCTCACGGATGTTGAGCGCAATTTTATGCGCCTGTTCTTTTGTGCCGAGGATGTTAACGTTGTATGCAATGAGGAAGAATCTTGCGCCTGCGGCGGTTGCTCCTGACTGCGGGACAAATTTTTGCGGACCAAAATCCGGCTTCCATTCTTTTTTACCGATTTTATCTTTTATGCCTTCATACTCGCCTGCTCTGATTTGACGAAGTGATTTTCTATCGGGATTGTTTGATGCTTCTTCATATAAATAAATCGGAACGCCAAGCTCTTCGCCTGCACGTTTTGCAAATTTCTTTGCGCACTCAACACAGTCTTCCATCGTTACATTTGCAACGGGAACAAACGGCACAACATCGACTGCACCCATGCGTGGATGCTCACCGCTATGCTTTGACATGTCGATTAACTCATAAGCAGTCTTAGCAAACTGGAAGGCGCCTTCGACAACTGCATCGGGGTCTCCGACGAATGTAAATACAGTTCTGTTAGTTGATTTGCCCGGGTCAACATCAAGCAATGTAACTCCGGGGACTTTTTTGACCGCTTCTGCGCAAGCGTTTATGATAGATTCGTCGCGACCTTCTGAAATGTTAGGAACGCACTCGACAATTTTTCTCATAGAATGAAATTTGATTTGCCACAGAGGGCACAGAGATAAAAATTAAAATTATTTTTATTTATTATAGACAAGATTCAGGAACTTTGCGAGTCCTTCATCTTCATTAGAAAACTCGGTTATGTAATCTGCCTTTGCCTTTAACTCGGCAACTGCATTTTGCAGAGCAATGTTTATGCCGCCGAAATCAAAAAGCTCACGGTCATTGTACCAGTCGCCAAAGACTGCCACTTCATCACGCTTTATTTTTAAGTTTTTAGCAATTGTTTCCAGACCTGTTCTCTTCGAAATTTTTGAACGTCTTATTTCAAGATTATAAACTTTACTATGAGACTGAGACCTGTAATATTTTGCATTGCAATGCATCTTAAATGGGAAATTCATCTTCGACTGAATTTTTTTTATGACACTTTTATCGTTTCCCATTATGATAATCTCAATTACGCTATCGAGATAGTTATCATAAGAACTTATCAATTCGTAATTCGTGCCGATTCTTGCCATAAAATCTTTTAAGACTGAATTTTCATCCGTGTAAACAATCATGTCGTTATAACATAAAGCAATTTTGCAGAAATGTTTATCTGCAAGCTTCAATGCCTTTTCAACTTTTTTACGGCTAATAACAGTCTTGTCAGGATTGCTGCCTTTTAAATCGGCAATATATGAGCCGTTAAGAGTTATAAGGGCAGTTTCAATGTTAAGTGTTTGAGCCAAAGGAACAACAGACGAATGAACCCTCTGGGTTGCAAGCGTAAATTTCACACCCTTGTCGCCGATTTTTTTAATAATCTTAATAGTTTCCTCGCCGATTACACCCTCGTTATTTATGAGTGTGCCGTCAATATCGGAAACTATAAGCTTAACTTTTTCAAAGCGGCGCCTTATCTCATCAAGAGATAATTTTTCTTTCATTAATCTTACCTTGTCAGCTTTTCCTGAAATACGTAAGTATCCCCCATACAAATTTCAGCAAAAGCAATTAAACACTAATTTTACAGAATTTAACGATTATATAGCATATAGAAAACACAATTTTTTATATTAAATTAGCTGAAAAACATTATTTTTTGAAATTGAATGTTGCTTAAAATACGGTTAATTTTAATAAAATGGATTTATCTTTTATTGCCGAAAATTATCGTTCTTTGAAAAAAAATGTTTCCGATTTATGCTTGAAAGCAGGCAGAAATCCTGATGAAATTACAATCGTAGCAGTTACCAAAACGTTTCCTGCGGAATATGTTTCGGAGATTTATAAATGCGGCTTGAAAGACATTGGCGAAAATAAAGTTCAGGAGCTGGTTAAGAAGAAAGAGGAACTTTCAGGTCTTGATGTCAATTGGCATTTAATCGGGCATCTGCAGACGAACAAGGTAAAGTATATAATTGATTTTGTTTATCTGATTCATTCTGTTGACAGCGTTAAACTTGCAAGTGAAATTCAGAAACATGCCGAAAAAATTAACCGAGTGATTGATATTCTTGTTCAGGTTAATATCAGCGAAGAGGCAACAAAATCGGGTGTCGATGCAGATGAAACAAAAAAGCTGGTTGAAGAAATTAATCAGCTTGCAAATATACGAATAAAGGGTTTGATGACAATCGGAACACTAACCGAAGACAAAGAAATTATCAGACAAAATTTCCGCGACATGATGATTTTGTTCGATGATTTGAAACAGTCAAACCCTGAGTTTGAATATTTATCAATGGGAATGACGTCGGATTATGACATAGCAATAGAAGAAGGATCGAACATGATAAGAGTCGGAAGCTATCTTTTCGGAAATAGAAATTATAATAATTAAAAACAAATACTATGAACTTAACATCACGGGACATTAAGAAAAACGATTTCAGAAAATCTTTAAGGGGATTTGACGTTAATGAAGTCGAGGCGTTTCTTGAAACCGTAAGCAATCATTACGAAAAGCTTCTTGTCGAGAATAAGAACCTGATGGAAAAAGTGAAAAGCTTAACGAATGACATAAACATCTATAAAGAGAATGAGCTTACACTTCAGAAAGCAATTGTTAAGTCACAGGATTTAGCAGAAGAAATTGTTAACAACGCAAAACGCAAAGCAGATTTGATTGTCCGTGAAGCTGAATTGAACAGCAAAAAAATCGGACAGGATGTTAACGAGGACATAATTAACAAAAGACATGAGCTTGAAGAGATTAAGAATAAAAATGAAAGACTGCTTGAAGAAACGAAGAGTTTTCTTACCGACAAGCTGAACGAGTTTGAAGATTTTATGAAGAATAAGAAAATATTCAAAATGGAGCTTGCGAAAATGAAATCTTCGCAAGAACATGATGAGCATAATGAACATTTAGATTCGCTCTCGATTCTTCCTGAAGAGCCTGTCCGAAAAGCTTCCAATGATAACGAAAATATCAACGACATAACTTTTCCATCAACTTCCTTTGATGAAAATTTTGAAACGAGGTAATGCACACAATTCACGCCGAAGCTTGTAAATTTTTAGAACAAACCGTAAAAGATACATACGAAACAGGAATAATTTTAGGAACCGGGCTGGGCGGACTTGTAAATAAAATCGAACCCGACTGTGTTTTTGATTATGATACGATTCCGAATTTTCCTGTATCGACAGTAGAATTTCATCACGGAAAATTATTTTTTGGCAAGCTTGCCGGCAAAAAAATAATTGCGATGCAGGGACGGTTTCATTATTATGAAGGATACTCACATTACAATGTTACGTTTCCGCTTCATGTTTTAAAATCATTCGGAGTAAAGAATCTTATAATCTCGAATGCCTGCGGTGCATTGAATCCGACTTACAAAAAAACCGAACTAATGCTTTTATCTTCATATATGAATTTTCATTTTGCAAATCCGCTGAGAGGCGCAAAGTTTTTTTATGATGACAAACCTATTAAGCAGTTTTCTGAAAGATTACTGAATCTTGCGGAGGAAACTGCTCTGGAAAATGGAATCGAAATTCATAAAGGTGTTTATGCATCTGTTCAGGGTCCGAATCTTGAGACGAGAGCGGAGTACAGAATGCTTAGAAAAATCGGTGCTGACGTTGTCGGGATGTCAACAATTCCTGAGATTATCACAGCATCAAACATCGGAATTGAAACACTTGGGATTTCTATTATTACGGATGAAGGTTTTCCGGATACTTTAAAAGTTGCTTTGCTTGAACATATAATCGAGTCTGCAGAGATTGCAGAAAAAAAATTAATGTTATTAACAGAAAAATTAGTCGAAAAATTTTAACATGGGTGAACAAAAAGATAAAATACTCGAGAGCGCAGATTACATAAAATCATTTTTCCCGAAAAATTTTAAACCGGAAACTGCTTTGATACTTGATGGGGATATTAACCTGCCGTCAAAGATTAAATATAATAACGTTATCGACTTAGCTGAGCTTTCCTATAATTTCAGCAAGCCGGTTGAAGCAGGAAATTATTTTATAATGACTGCGAAGTGTGGAAAGCAGGATTTGCTCATCTATAAAAACCGTCTGCATTATTATGACGGGTTTTCGATGCAGGATATCGGACACATAATTTATGCGTTAAAGTTTTGCGGTGTCAAAAAAATTCTTTCATTGGATGAAGTTGGGCATTTAAATCCGCGGTTTGAAACAGGAGATTTTACTTTGGTATATGACCATATTAACTTAATGGGAGATAACCCATTGATTGGTCCAAATGACGGCGACATCGGTGTGCGTTTTCCTGATATGAGCGATGCTTACAGCTCAAAATTATTGAACCGTTCCTCAAAAGTTTTGATTGATAATAAAATAAAAGTTAACGAGAGTGTTTATATAGGATTGATTGGTCCTGCGAGCGAAACCGATGCTGAAGCAAGATTTTATCGTGAGATTGGAGCAGATGTTGTCGGATATTCTCTTGTTCCTGAAAACATTGCGGCTGTTCACAGCGGAATGAGATTTGCAGGCATTGGACTGATTACAAGAAATCTTGTTGCTGATGTTATGATGGAAGATAAAAGAAACGATGATGAGATGGAAAAGGACAGAAAGAAAGCTTTAAAAAAATCGAACGAGTTTTTAAATGATGTTCTTGAAGAGATAATCAATAAGTTATAAAAGGTATGGCAAAAACTTCAACAAGGTTAAGCGTTCCAAAAATGTATAAGTTGTTCATCGGCGGCAAGTTTGCGCGCACGGAATCGGAGCGTTATCTTGAAGTTTTAAATCCAAAAAACAACGAAAAAATCTGCAACATATCACGAGCATCGAAAAAAGATGTGCGCAATGCAGTTCAGGCTGCTGCGCCGGGGCTTATAAGCTGGTCATCAAAAACGGGATATGAACGCGGACAGATTTTATACCGTCTGGCAGAAATGCTTGAAGGAAGAAAAGAACAATTCATCGAAGAAATAATTTTATCGACAGGTGCTTCGAAATCAAATGCTAAGAAAGAAGTTGAAGCTGCAATAGACAGAGTAATTTATTATGCAGGTTTCAGCGATAAATGGATGCAATTATACGGAACAGTGAATCCTGTGCAGAATAATTATTTTAATTTTTCGATTCCTGAGCCTGTCGGGATTGTTGCAATAGTTTTACCGGATACTTTATCATTCATACCGCTTGTTTCAAGAATTTGCTCAGTGATTGCAAGCGGAAGCTCATGCGTTATTCTTGCAAATGAAAAATATCCGCTTCCTGCGTTAAGCTTTTCGGAGGTAATTGCTACAAGTGATGTACCTTCAGGAACAATTAACATTCTTACAGGTAAAAAAAGCGAGCTTATTTCTCATTTGTGCGGACATTTTGATGTCAGAGCTGTTGATTTGTGCACGTCGGATAAAGAACTAATAAAAAATGTTCAGGAGCTTTGCGCGCTCAACGTAAAGCGCTTATATTATTTTTCCGATAAGCATGATTGGTTCAGTAAAAACGAAAATAATAATCTCGAACAGATTATTAAATTCACGGAAATAAAAACCGTCTGGCATACAATGGCTTATTAATTTTTATAAATATTTAAGTTTTAAATTAACTCATGAAAAATTTTATTACCCTTTTAGTATTTGTTTTTATTATTTGCTCAAAGCTTTCTGCTCAGGAAGCAAATTCCATAAAAGAAGCTTCTCAAGAAAGTCCGAGAAACGATTCCGAAAGATTCTATGTAGAAACGTCCAGCCAGGAACAAGCAGACCTCAGCATGCGGGAGCATATCACCGAATTTTTCCCGATTATTCCCGAAAGTGCAATAGAAGAAATTTTAAGCACACGACAATCAAAACCTGTAGTAAAAATTGATGAAGTAAAAGGTGATACATCTCTTACCTTTGAATGGAGTTATTATGTTAAACCGAATTTCAATGCTGACACAACAAAAATTTTCTGGCAGTTGAACATACCACAGTTTCAGTCAAATATTTATCAGCTTTATCAAAATGATACAATTTATTTGGACACCTGGAATCATGTTGTGGGTGCGCCAAGCACAAAAACGCTAACCGGAAACTTCACTGCGTTCAGAATAAGAAACTGGCCAACATGGAAAGACCCTGACCCGAAGCTTGCGCATCTTGAAGCAACTCCGCCGGGTCCAAAAAATCCACTTGGATTATTTACCGTATGGTACGATGAAAATTCCTTAAGATATTTTCACGGGACAAATAAACCTTATTTACTTGATGATGAAATCAGAAGCTTGTCGCATGGTTGCGTAAGAACCGATAATGACAACATAGATAAGATGAAAAGATTTTTGATAAGGCGAGTTATAAAATCAAAAGATTTAAACGGCTGGATTGGAAGTAAAAGAACAATGCAATATGATTTTGAAGAAGTGGATAAATTTCCGGTGCAGATAATTTATAAAACATTTGATATTAATAAAGATGCGAACGGACATTACATTGAACTGTTTAAGGATGTTTATAAATATGAAAATCAAAGAAACATAAACATAAGAGAAAATGATCCGTCGCTGATAACTCTCTCTACCAAAGAAAACATAAAAGCAGAATTCGTAAGAGAATTTAATAAAGGTTTGACCGAACAGGAGCTTGATTTTGTAATTGACTGGCTTCTTGCTAACGGCGAGCAATATCAAAAATATTATTTCAGCGAACTTCAGCAGAAGTTTTTGATGAAATAATTCAAATATTAAGAAATTAACACTTTTTACCCACCCCCTTACATAAGTAAGAATTACATTTTTTTCTTTTTACAAAAAATGTAATTTTTACCAGTTCTTTTTTTATTATCCGTATTAACTATTACCTAACGGATATCCTCATAAAACCTAAACCTGACAAATGAATAAGCTCAAAAATTCATTATTGATACTATTTCCTGTATTAACCATTTTAGTTTTTGTTTTTTACTTCTCTGCTGACTCATCAAATGACGACAATTCTTTCGATGTATTAAAAACAACCAAAGTTAAAAAATCACAGGAGCTTCGCGGCTCACCGGGATTTCAACAAGAATATTTTAGTAAGACACATTACCCTGAATCTGCCGATTTAGAACAAGAACAGCTTTTAAAAATGTGGGATGAAATTGAAAACATGCCTGATGAAAAAGATTTCAGTTCAAACATTGTTCCGTGGAGGCAATTAGGTCCGTACGGTTCAGCGATTGATTCAACCGGAGTACGCAAGTACACAGGAAGAGTTTTAGATTTAAAAATTACAAACGGCAATCTGAAGATTGCTTCTGCATCAGGAGGTTTATGGGCATCAAACGGAGCAGACCCGATTCCAATGACTGATAATCTGTCAAGTCTTGCTATCGGAAGCTTCGCAATTAATCCCGGTGACAGCAACATTATCATAGTGGGAACAGGCGAACCAAACGTATTAGACGGTACAGGATTGCATAGGACAACAAATGGAGGATTAAACTGGACGCGTATCAGCATGGGAAATACACCAAGAGGATTTTATAGACTAATATATGCTCCAAACAGCCAGAGTGTGATTCACGCTGCGACAAAAAACGGATATTACAGGTCTGATAATAACGGTTTAAACTGGACAAGGTATTTTGAAGGTGAAGTTTCTGATGTTATAGTCAATCCTTTAGATCCGAATATTGCTCACATTGGTGTATGGGATAGGGGAACAAATTTAGGAGGAATTTATAAATCAACAAACGGAGGCACTAACTGGACAAAGCTTACAACGCAAGGACTGCCAACTTCAAACGTCGGGAGAGTTTCTTTAGCGCTTTGTAAAAATGTACCAAATAATATATGGGCACTGATAGGAAGAAATGATAATAATTTTCTTCTTGGTGTTTACAAAACTGCTTCCGACGGAGTTCTATGGACAAGTGTTTCACCTACCCAATGGGGTGATATTTTAGGTGGCGGATTCGGGTGGTATGTGCATGCAATAGGTGTCTCTTCAACCAATCCCCAGGTTGCTTTAGTCGGCGGGATATGGCTCTATCATACTACTAACGGAGGACTTAACTGGTTTCAGAATACCGACATAACGGCAGGTAAAAATCTTCATGCAGACCAGCATGAAGTATTGTGGGGAGCTAACGGTCAAGACGTTTGGGTTGCGAATGATGGGGGTGTATCATACTCAAATGACGGCGGTGAATCATTTTCAACAGCGGATAATTTTTATCCCATCACGCAGTATGCTAATTTCGATGTTGCACCAAGCAACAGAGACTATATTTTTGGAGGCTCACGCGATAATGCCGTTACCGGAACGACCAACGGAGGTAATTCATGGATTTATGCGTATCCCTCTGCTGCTGACGGAGGAGGTATTGCATTTGACCCGTTTAATCACATTATTCTATATGCCACACTTGGTAATTATGGCGGAGCTTTAGCTTTCCACAGAATAAGAACGATGGATTTTGGTAAAAGCTGGTTTGATGTAAGCAACGGTATAGGCGCATCGAGGGAAGAGTATCCTAAAATCCGCGCAATACCAACATCTCCGACAACTCTTTTTACAAACTCGTGGACAGGTTTATATAAAACAGAAAATTTCGGTATGAACTGGACTTTGTATGACGCAGCTCTGCCGGCAAAAATCTATGACTTTTCTATCGGGTATTATCCTGCAAACAGCAGAACAAATGTTTATGTCTGGCTTGAATCCGCTGAGACCGGAAAGCGTCTTTATATCAGTTCAAATGGCGCTTCTTATGTTGAGCGATCAACAGGACTTGAGCAAGGATTATGGATTAAATCTGTAGTACCTGACCCGGCAAATAATAATGTTGCATATGCGCTTATGACAGGAACAGAATCAGGAAAAAAAGTGTACAGGACTAAAAATCTGGGCTTAACATGGACAAACATTTCGGGAAATCTTCCGAACGTTGTAATGTCTCATCTTGTTGTTCATCCGAAAAATTCCGCTGTATTATATCTTGGAACGGAAATGGGCTGCTATAAATCAACCAATAAAGGATTTAGCTGGTTCAGATGGAATGAAGGAATGCCCGAAGCAGCAATCGTTACCGAGATGAAACCTGTTCTGACTTCTATGAATGAATTTTTCATTTATACTTCAACTTATGGCAGAGGAATTTTCAGAAGAGAAGAACCTCCTCAAAATATTCCCGGTGAAGAAACAATGTTTCAGTTATTCCAGAATTACCCGAACCCATTCAATCCTATAACACAAATTACGTTCACGCTTCCTGAAGAAAGCAAAGTAACACTGCGGGTATATGACATAACGGGAAGATTAATCAGCACGCTTGTAAATGAAACCCGGCTTTCGGGACTATATACGGAAGATTTTGACGGAACACATCTGTCGTCAGGTGTTTATTTCCTTACAATCCATGCAGGAGGATTTAGGGATACAAAACGGATGGTGCTGCTGAAGTAATTTTTTAAAAATTCATTTTATCTTATTAATGAAAAAGTTTAAAAAAATTCTTTTATTATTTTCTTCTTTGATTGTTTTATTTGTTGCGTTTTGTTTATTTTATTTTTCTCCTTTCGAGAATAAACCTTTCGATTTAAGAAATACCGTAAAAATCAAAAAACCTTCTGACCAGCGCGGTGAGCCGGGCTTTCAAAAAGAATATTTCGGTATAACGCACTATCCCGAAGATGCAATTCTTTCTCAGGAACAGCTAACTAAAATGTGGGATGAAACCCGTATGGTTCCGGATGAAAAAGATTTTGATAACTCTAATGTTGTTCCGTGGAAAGTGCTTGGTCCATATGGAAGCGCAATGGATTCAACCGGTGTACGCAAATTCAGCGGCAGAGTTCTAGACATGAGGCTTTCAAATAATAATTTAAAAATCGCAGCGGCATCGGGAGGGTTATGGGTTGCAAACGGCAGCGAACCTATATGTTTAACAGATAATCTTCCAAGCTTAGCTATAGGAAGTTTCGATATTAGCCCCGTTGACAGCAACATCATTATTGTCGGGACAGGCGAGCCGTATGTTTCCAACGGAACCGGCTTATACAGAACGACAAACAGAGGACTTAACTGGATAAAAATATCTGCATTCTCAAATCAATTTTTTAAAATACGTTATGCACCCGGCAGACCGAATGTAATTCATGCTGTAACTGTAAGCGGATATTTCAGGTCTGATGACAATGGTCTCACCTGGACAAAGTACCTGGATGGGCAAATATCGGATGTTGATATACACTCTCAGTCACCTGATATTGTTTATTGCGCCTTATGGGATAATGACAGCGGTTTGGGAGGCATCTATAAATCAACAAACGGCGGAACGAACTGGCACAGACTTACAACCCCCGGGCTTCCAACTTCAAATGTCGGCAGAACTTCAATTTCAATTTGCAAAAACTTTCCAAACGTTATCTGGGCTTTGATGGGAAGAGACGATAATAATGAATTACTTGGCGTTTATACAACCAATGCCGATGAATCTTCATGGACAAGAACTTCTTTGAATGAAGATGTATTTGACGGAATTGCCTGGTATGTTAACACAGTAAGTGTTTGTCCCACAAATCCTGCGCTGGCATTTGCAGGGAGAGTATGGCTTTACAGAACTTCTAACAACGGCAACAACTGGGTGAAAGAAACTGACATTACATCAAGCTACAATCTGCACTGTGACTTGCATGAAATAATATGGGATTCGACCGGACAGAATATGTGGGTTGCCAATGACGGAGGAGTTTCGTTTTCGGATGACAGAGGACAATCATATACAACCGAAGAAAATTATTATCCGATAACGCAATATGTAAATTTTGATGTCGGTCCGAGCAATCCCGATGTAATCTGGGGCGGCTCGCGTGATAATGGATTTACGGGAACAACAAACGGAGGTTTATTCTGGAAATACGGCGTGAACTGGGGCGGAGACGGAGGAGGAGTCGCAGTTGATCCTTCAAACAGCGCACTTGTATATGGAACAATAGGAGTTTATGGCGACAATCTTTCATTTCATCGCTTGATGTCGCTCAATAATGGAAATTCATGGACAGACATAAGCACAGGAATTGGCGCATCACAGCAGGGTTACCCGAAGATTAGGGCAATTGGAACAACGCCAACAACAATTTACACAAATTCTCAGGCAGGTTTATATTACTCAACTAACTACGGAACAACCTGGTCATTACAAGATGCCGCATTCCCGGCTCAAATTTATGATTTCTTTCCAATATACTATTTGCAAGGACATACGACAAATATTTTTGTTATTTTGGCAACAGCTGATGCGGGTAAGCGGCTTTTTTTAAAGTCAAATACAGGAAGCTTTACAGAAATTTCAGGAGGACTTCCGGCTGGTTTGCGCGTTAGAGCAGTTACGCCCCATCCGGAAAATTCAAATATTGTTTATGCATTAATGACGGGACTAACGGATGGAAAGAAAGTTTATAAGACAACAAACTCAGGTTCAACATGGACAAACATTTCAGGAAATATTCCGAATGTTCCGGTGTCTGCAATTGTAACTAATCCTAAAAAAATAAATGTTTTATACTTAGGTACTGAGATGGGCTGTTATAAAACCACAAACCGCGGCGTTAGCTGGTTCAGGTGGAATGATGGAATGCCCGAAGCTGCTATAGTAACGGAGATGAGAAGTTATACAACTCAAATGAACGAATTTTTTGTCGTTGCAGCAACATACGGAAGAAGCATTTTCAGAAAAGAGGAACCTCCGCAAAGCATACCAACTGACATTCAATTTGAGTTATTGCAGAATTATCCGAATCCGTTCAATCCTTTAACACAAATTACTTTCACCATTCCCGATGAATTGCACGTTACAATGCGTGTTTATGACGTTACAGGAAGATTGGTTGCCACTCTTGTAAATGAAACACGTCTTGCAGGTTTATATACCGAAGAATTCAGCGGAGTAAATCTTGCATCAGGAGTTTATTTCTGTCACATTATTGCGGGAGGATTCAAAGATACAAAACGAATGATGCTGATAAAATAAAATTAAAAGCTTTCATCACGCCAGCGTTTTATTTTCCATTTTGAATCTGAAGTCGGACGGGTTATTGTCATATCGGCAAACCCGTTCAGATTTATTATTTCGTTAGGGTTAAAAGTAATGGTAAGATTAAAGCTTCGCTTTAAAGAAGTGTTGAGCGAATCCCCCGCCTGAAAAATAATATTGTTCCAGATTAAGTCAAGCTTCTGAGCGGAGTTAAATAAACCGTTTGTTGTTCTCATTTCGGTTGCCCTGTCCCACGAAACATCAAAGCCCTGCTCATAGTCACGATAAATAAAAACAAAATCCTCATTTAATAACTGACCATATACAGTAGTATCTTTAAATGTATATGCGTATTTAAAATTTTGGAACAAGCCTTCGATTGTTTTTTGGTCAGTGATAATATTAGTCGGAGTTCTTGTATCAAGCTTCGGCGAGAATAAATTATCACAACTTGCAAACAAAATTATGCTGAATAAAACAAAAAAAGATAATGCAATATTTTTTGATGAATGTTTCAATTTACAAAACTTGCCTTTAGATAACTCCAGGTTGTATCGCTTTCTTCAATTTTGAAATCGCTCCAGGTTTTTATTCCCCATAAGCTTCTTGAATCGGGAACGAGCACAAAACGCAATTTACCTTTGGAAGTTTTCGGGATTACGTTTCTGTTGTGATTAAATGCAAGCAGATACTCAGCATCATAAATCGCGCTGTCAATCCCCTGCGTCATAGTAAAATTGGAAAGAAATAAATTTGAAGAAGACTCAATGCTTGTTGCCGAGACAAGGTTAGTATAATAAATTCTTTCATTGTTAATATTCCACCCGGTAAGAATGGGAAATTGAATTTGCGTAGGCGCATCGGCAAAAAATCTGTATGAAACTCCCGCAAACGTTGAATCTACAAAACACTTCATATAATTATCAATATTTTTTTCTGCTATTGCAAATTGCAGATTTACCAAAACCAGCTCAGGTGAAGTCGGGGGAATGAAGTTAGAACGGGGATCGATTGGCGGTTCAACATCGCGCGTATCAAACAAACCGCAGCTGCTCAGAAACGAGACAAAAATAATTAAAACCGCAATATATGAAAATCTGATTCTCAATTTAAACTTCGTGTATTATTTTTTTTGTGCAAATAAAATCATTCGCTGTGAGTTATGCTTTGAATATTTGTTTCCAAAATAATCACCGAATGATTTATAAACTTTTAATCCGTATTTTCCAAAAACTTTTTCCATCGTATTAAACCCATATAATTTAAGCTTTTCCCGGTATACAAAATTTTTCTTGCCTGATGAAATTTTGATGTTTTTTATAACAAAATCACCGTCAATTTTTCTTCTCTGTGTAATATATAAATTGCCATATTTGTTCCGTGAAAGCGGAACAATGTTTTTTCTTAAATTATCGCCGTTTACATAGTCAAAAACGAAATATCCTTTTTTCCTGATTGAGTCGGAAGCATTTTTTATGACTCTGAAATTCTCCTTATCGTCATCGAAATATCCAAAACTTGTGAAAACATTTACGGCTAATTCAAAACTGTTTTTAAAATTAAAATATCTCATATCCTTAATGAGAAATTTTACTTTCAAGTTTTGCTCAGGACTGTTCTTATATGATTTTTTTGCTTCGGAAATTAAAAATTTTGAGAGGTCAAAGCCTGTGACATGAAATCCGCGGCGTGCAAGTTCAAGAGAATGACGACCTGCTCCGCAGCAGATATCGAGGGCTTTGTCATCAGTGTTTAAATGAACGTAACGTTGAATTAAGTTTATAAGATTGCGGGCATCTTCGTCGTTGCGGTGGCGATAAATCTCGAGATAGAACTTGCTTGAAAACCAATCTTCGAACCATTCACCCTTAGCCATTTAAACTACGACTCTCCCTTCGAGGGCTTTGGCGAGAGTTACTTCATCTGCAAATTCAAGCTCGGAGCCGATTGGTATTCCGCGTGCAATGCGTGTGGTTTTAATATCGAGCGGTCTGATAATTTTATTGAGATATAAAATTGTTGTTTCACCTTCGACATCAGGATTTAATGCCAGAATTATTTCATCAACGGGAATTTCAATTTCTCCTAATCTTTGCAGAAGCTCTTTTATTTTTATGTCGTTTGGTCCGATGCCATCGAGCGGTGAAATCCTTCCATGAAGCACGTGGTAAAGTCCGCGGTACTCATTTGTTTTCTCGATGGCAATTACATCCTGCGGTTCCTCAACAACGCAGATAATATTTCTGGCACGTTTTGATGAAGAGCAAATCCTGCAAACTTCATCTTCAGTTATGTTGCAGCATACCGAACAAAATTTAATTCTGTCTTTTGCTTCGATAAGTGAAGCCGAAAATTTTTCTACTTCTTCTCGCGGCTGTTTCAATAAATACATGGAAATCCTTAAAGCAGTTTTTCTGCCAATTGAAGGAAGCTTTGAAAATTCCTGTATTAAATTTTCGAGAGATTCGGAAATGTTAAGCATTGATGTCGTTAAAGAGAAGAAAATTTTGAATTTATGTGTCATTCTGAGGAGCTTGCGACGAAGAATCCCATTCTTTTCTTATAAGGGGATTCTTCGCTTCGCTCAGAATGACAAGATTATTTATCCCAGTCCCGGAATGTTCAAGCCGGGAATATTAGGAAGCATTCCTGATGTTGCTTTCTGCATTTCTTCGGAAGCCATCTTCTGAGAGCTTTCGAGCGCTTTGTTTACAGCAGCAATTATTAAATCTTCAAGCATGTCAGGGTCTTCAGGATTTATAATTTCTTTTTCAATTTCGATTTTTAATAACTGATTTTTACCGTTCACAGTTGCTTTCACCATGCCACCGCCTGATTCTTCCGTTACGATTTTATTTTCAAGCTCCGCCTGAATTTTATCCATCTTATCCTGCATTTGTTTTACCTGTTTTAGCATATCCTGCATTTTGCCCATGTTCATTTTTGTTATCTCCTTTAAGTATTTTAGTTCTTTTAATTAATTATACGTAAAAATTATCTTATGTTTAATGTATTATTCCACCTTTCAAAGAGTTTCATCGTTGCAAAAACGTCTTCATAGCAGTAATCTGCTATTTCTTTAACTCTGCCCTGCCTATATAGTTCTCCGACCATATCACCTGTAACGCCGTGCGTTTTCGGGCTTGTAATCCCGAGTTTTTTACAATACCAATCCAGACTGAACTTTCTGCGCGCACCTGTGGGGGAATGCTTGTTGAAAATAAACTCCTTCATCAAATCAACGTGGTAATCACGAATGTTAAAATCATTCCCTTTCATTAGGTTATATGACGGCTTAATTCCGTGCACAAGAGATTTTAGCATTATGTAAGGACAATCAAACTCACGACCGTTGAAAGTAACAAAAAGATTATATTGATTTTTCTTTATGTAATTCCAGAAGTTTTCGACAATTCCCTTTTCGTCGGAAGCGACAAATTTAACATTTTCACGCATTGCGGTTAAAGTTGCATCCTCTGAATTTATAAGCACGCATCCCATTATTTCTTTTAGTTCCCATTCTCTTGGCTGTTCCGATAATTCAGTTTTCAAATCTGCAAAGCTTTTTGCGGTAATTTCTTTTTCAACTTCTTTGAGTTCAAATCTTGCATCGAGCATTCCGATTGCAACGATTTCGGAAGTAAATGGTGTGAAAACAAGATTATCTATTGCGAGTTTTATTTCTTCATCGCCTTTTGCATATTTTGTCAGATATTTTTTTTCATCATCGCTGTAAGTTGTTTCAAAATCATACGGCGCAACCTCGATGTCGAATACGAGTATTCTTCTATCATAAGGATTAAGCGCCATTTCAACTCTTCGCTCTCTGTCTTTATTATTGTTATTGCTCATTAAATAATTTTTTGGGTACGACAGACATTCTTGTCTGTCGCTTTTTAAAACAATTGTTCGATGTCAAATTTTATTGCATCATAAGTAAAATACGGTTCACCGTATTCAACTCCGATTTTAAATCCGTAAAATCTCGCTTTTGCTTCAATGTTTTTATAAAACATTTCAGAACTGATATAAGTTTGCGGCCCGCCTTTTTCTTTTCCGGAAAAAAATTGTGTCTGGTAGCAAATTATTGAATCAAGCTTTCGTTTAAACTCCTGTGATATATCGATTATAAAACTAACAGGAATATCATAATGATGCGGATAATAATAAACCTTCGATGGACGGAATGGATTTTGATTTCCTGTTTTTATTTTTTCAAGACCGGAATAAAAAATTGAATCACGGATTATGTTTCCTGCGTTTATATGGTCGGGATGGCGCTCAAACGGATAAGGAGCAAAAATTATTTTCGGTTGATACTTTCTTAAAACATTTATGATTTTTTTTCGCGAAGCTTCGTTGTTCGTAATATTTCCATCTCTAAGCTTAAGGTTTTCGCGAACGGAAATACCCAGGACTTTTGAAGCAGCATCGGTTTCTTTTTTGCGTGTTGTTAGATTTCCGCGCGTACTTAATTCCCCTTGGGTAAGGTCAATAATGCCAACTTGCTTGCCGTATTTTACAAGCTTATAGACCGTTCCGCCGCAGGTCAGCTCAACGTCATCCGGGTGCGTTCCGAAAAATAAAACATCCAATTTTTGCATTCATAAAAATACAAAAAGACTAAATTATAATAATTATACTAATTTATGCACAAAATCATTTAATCATCACCATTTTTTTAACTTCGGAAAGGCTATTTGAAGTTAATTTATAATAGTATATACCACTAAACAGATTCTGGGCATTAAAATCAACTTCATAGACACCTGAACTTAAACTTTGATTTACCAATGTCAAAATTTCTTTTCCTGAAACGTCATAAACAGTCAATTGAACATTGTTTAAATCACCTTGAGGAATTTCAAATTTTATTTTAGTTGAAGGATTAAACGGGTTGGGGTAATTTTGATGAAGGATAAATTTATTAGGAATTGAAGAACCGATTTGCTGGATTCCCACAGTGCCACCGTTTACAGTTTTTAAGATTTGCCCTGTGCTTGTTGAAATAAAAATTGTATCTTTATTGAATGCATAAATATCTGTAAGGTTGGCAGTTGTATTGCTGTTTTGGTTTTGCCATGATAAACCTCCATCACTTGATTTCAAAATAATACCATTATTCCCAATTACAAAAACCGTATTGTTAACATTATCGAAATACAATTTATTTAAAACCGTGTTTGAAGTATAAACTGAATCCCAAGTTGCACCGCTGTTTGATGATCTCCAAATTTTTCCGGAACTGGAATTGCTCCTTGCAATTAAAATTATATTTTCAAATGGATTTGAGAATAAAATAGAAGAAGCTGCGGAGGGAATGTTCGGAATACTTTGAGTAATCCAATTGATTCCACCATCAGTTGTTCGATGAATAGATGTTTTTTCTAATATTCCAATTTCGTTTTCATTTTTAATATAAAAATCGTTAAAAACTTGCGTGAATTTTTGATATATGCAACTCCAGTTATTTCCATTGTTTGAACTATGGTATAATAGACCTGAATACACTCCAACCCAACCGGCAGAACCGTTTAAATTAGCCAAACAATACCCTTTGTTATTTATAATTCTCACATCATTCAATGTAATGTAATAAGTTGGCGGATAACTTGGCGGGTTTGGAAAGCTTACAGTTTGCCAGCTTGAAAAATCGGTGGATTTCCGAAACTTAGAACCTGGATCGGTATATAAAATATACCATACGTCGGAATTAGCATATCCTGTTGAAACCCGTGTATAAATAGGATTGCAATAGCCAATGTCACTCCACTGACTACCTCTATTCGTGGTTTTATACACTCTGCCCACATAGGAATAAGTATAACCTGTCTGATTGTTTATGAAGTCTATAGAAACAAATGGAGAATCAGAAAAGATATTTTGTGCCTGCCAGCCGGTTTGTGTAAAACCTAAAGAAGAATTAAAGATTAATAAAGTGCAAATTAATATTACCTTTTTCATGGCGGTTGGATTTTCTAAAACTTCCATATTTTTCACAAATTTGTCAAGATTATTCAGTATCTCTCAATGCACTGAAAAAATGAGGTAAAAACGGTATATTTTAGGCATTCCATTTTATTTGAATTTTTAGGTATTTATGAGAAAAGATGACTGCATTTTTTGTAAAATAGTGGACGGGAAAATCCTGTCATATAAGATTTATGAAGACGATGATTTTTTGGGGATACTTGACGTTTTCCCGAACACAAAAGGAATGGCTCTCTTGATGCCGAAAGAGCATTATGATTCTTATGTCTTCGATATGCCTGATGATGTTTATGTAAAATACATGCAGACAGCAAAAAAATTGGGCAAGAAAATAGATGACGTTATGAAAGTTCAGCGTACTGCAATGGTGATGGAAGGAATGGGAGTAAATCACGCTCACTTAAAGTTTTATCCTCTGCATGGACTCGGTGAAAAATGGGAAAACAAAGATGCACCTGAGAGAAAATTTTTTGACAGGTATCAGGGTTATCTTTCGACGCTGATGGGACCGCAGGCAAAAGATGAAGATTTGAAAGAAGTGCAGAAGTTGTTTGAGTAAAAATTTATTATACAGAATGGGATTCCCGCCTGCGCGGGAATGACTTCAGCTAATTATACATGAGATATAATCACATAGAAATAGAAAAGAAGTGGCAGGATTACTGGAAGAAGAATAAAACTTTCAGAACTCCGCCGTTTGAAGAACTGGATAAAACGAAACCGAAGTTTTATGTTCTCGATATGTTTCCATATCCGAGCGGAGACGGTTTGCACGTAGGTCATCCGGAAGGATATACTGCAACGGACATAATCGCGCGCTTCAAAAGAATGCGCGGGTTCAACGTTATGCACCCGATGGGATGGGATGCGTTTGGTTTGCCGACGGAGCAGTTTGCTTTGAAGACAGGTGTTCACCCTAAAATAAGAACAGAAGAATGTGTCGCAAGATTTAAAGGTCAGTTAGTAGACATTGGTCTTTCATATGATTGGGACAGAGAAGTTTCAACTTCAGATAAAGATTTTTTTAAATGGACTCAGTGGATTTTTTTGAAGCTGTATAATTCTTATTACGATAAAACCGAAAACAAAGCCAAGCCGATTTCGGAATTAAAAATTCCGAAAGGTGTGACTGAAAAAGTAAAAAATGATTACATAAACAGTCAGAGACTGGCATATCTTGATTATGGTCCTGTTAACTGGTCGCCTGAGCTCGGGACAGTTCTTGCAAATGAAGAAGTTGCCGAGCAAATTGAAAAGGGATTTACCGTCATCCGTAAAAATATGAAGCAATGGAAGCTTCGCATCACTGCTTATGCGGACAGATTGCTTGAAGGACTGAATAAAATCGATTGGCCTGAGAACATAAAGCAGATTCAGCGTAACTGGATTGGCAGAAGTGAAGGTGCAACGATAAAGTTTAAAATAAAGTCTAACTCTGCGGTTGAAATTCCTAACAGCGAACCTTTTGTTGAAGTTTATACAACAAGACCTGATACTATTTTCGGAGCGACGTTTTTAGTTCTTGCACCGGAGCATCCGCTTGTGAAAGAAATCACAACCGAAGGACAAAAATATATTATTGATAAATATATCGATAACACATTGAAAAAATCAGAGCTTGAAAGAATCGAGCTTTCAAAAATAAAATCAGGTGTTTTCACGGGAGCTTTTGCAATCAATCCTGCGAACGGAAAAGAAATACCTGTTTATATTTCTGATTATGTTTTAATGTCATATGGAACGGGTTCAATAATGAGTGTGCCGGGACATGATGAGCGAGACATGGAATTTGCCAAGCAATATAATATAGAAATTGAGCCGGTAGTCATTCCCGAAGACCTTGGAGATAAGGTTATAAGAAAAGTTCATACTGAAGGTTCCGGTGAATTAATTTTGACCGGCAGAGGTTTGAAGACAATGGGTTTTGAGGATTCACCTGAATACATAAATTACATTAACAAAGTTACTACGGGTGAGCTTTGCTTTTCTAAAGAAGGTATATCGATTAACTCGGGATTTCTGAACGGACTGCCGACTTCAGAGGCAAAAGAAAAAATGATTGACTGGCTTGAAGAGCATCATCTCGGAAAGAGAACAGTGAATTATCGCTTGCGCGATTGGCTTTTCTCGCGCCAGAGATATTGGGGAGAGCCGTTTCCTATTCTTCATAAACAAGATGACACTCATATTGCATTAGGTGAAAACGATTTGCCTCTTGAGCTTCCTGACTTAAAAGAATTTAAGCCGAGCGGAACGGGTGAATCACCTCTTGCGCTGGTTACCGATTGGATAAATGTTAAAGATGAGAAAACAGGTGAAACATACCGCCGTGAGACGAACACGATGCCTCAGCTTGCAGGTTCAAGCTGGTATTTTTTGCGATACCTCGACCCTGAGAATAAAGATGAATTAGTCGATAAAGAGAAAGAAAAGTTCTGGATGCCTGTTGATATATATATCGGAGGGGCAGAGCATGCTGTCGGACATTTGCTTTATTCAAGATTCTGGATGAAGTTTTTATATGACCTGGGATATGTTTCTCACGATGAGCCGTTTGAAAAACTTTTCAATCAGGGAATGGTGCTTGGTGAAGACGGTGTGAAGATGAGCAAGTCACGCGGCAACGTTATAAATCCGGATGAGGTGATTAATGAATACGGCGCTGATTCACTGCGCTTGTTCGAGATGTTCATGGGACCATTAGAAGCGACAAAACCGTGGAGCACTGAAGGTATTGCAGGAATGAACAGATTTTTAAATCGTGTTTGGCGTTTGATTGTAGATGAGAACACCGGAAACTTAAATGAAAAAATTGCTGATAAAGCCCCGACAGATAAGGAATTAAAATTTTTGCACCGAACCATAAAGAAAATTACTCACGATTTAGATGATGGTGACATGAAGTTCAATACTTCTATTGCGCAGTTGATGATTTTCATAAATGATTTATACAAGCTCGATAAAATCAGCAAAAAGATAATTGAAAAATTTGTTCTTATACTTTCACCTTTTGCACCGCATATATCGGAAGAATTGTGGAACCGATTGAGCAAAGAAAGTTCACTCGCTTATGAAAGCTGGCCTGTATATGATGAAAATCTTGCAAAGCAGGATACGGTAACGGTTGCGTTTTCTGTTAATGGAAAAGTGCGAGCTAAAGTAGAGATGGATTTTGATTCAGATGATAAGACACTTGAACAAACAGCTCTCGATAACGAAAGCGTGAAGAAGCATATTTTAGGAAAAGACATTAAGAAGATAATCACCGTTAAAAATAAAATGGTGAATGTAGTTGTGCAGGATAGTTAATAGCTCTTTATTTTCCAGCAGATGTTTAAATCCCGCCATTATTAGTTATAGCAATTCTTTTACATTTCCATGAATAGCCCCCGTCATTCTTTTCTAATGACAAACCCCCTGTATATGTATAAATTTTTTTGGTATTGACAATTATTAAATAATTAGTAAAGTTGTCAGTAAAAGATTAGACAACAAATTTGCAGGATAAACAGATACTAATAAAGCTTCAGGAATTAGGTTTTAAAGACTATGAATCGAAAGTCTTTCTTGTTCTTTTAAAAGGCGGAGTTTTAGGAGCCACAGAAATTGCGAAAAAGGCAAAAATACCAAGAACGGCAGTTTATGACATACTTGAAGGATTTGCTGAAAAGGGTTATTGCAATGAAATTGAAACTAATAAAATTTCAAAATTTGAGATAATTGACCCGGATGTAATTTCAGATAAAATAGAAAGAGACTATGAATACGCCGCGAAAGATAAGATTAACCGGTTAATAACTACGTTTGAGGAGTTAAAACCACTTCATAAGACAGAAAAGAACAAAGAAGATGCCGCTATTAATATAGAGCTAATCAGGGGTTTTAACCAGCACAGGCATATTAAATTCATCGACTTATTCAAACAGGCGAAAAAAGAAATATTTTTTATGATTCGCCTTGAGGGACAGATAACCCCGGAACTTGATGAAACAGCAGTGAAGTTCCTAAATAAAGGGGGTATAATTAATTCCCTTTATGAAGCGAGTTTAAATTTTAAAATTATAAAGAATGCAACCCGCATCAATGCAACGATAGACGACCTGATTAAGCTTTGCGAGTTTTATGAAAAGGGCGGTGAAAATTTAAAAATTTCAAATAAGAAACTGCCTAACATGACTGTATTCGACAGAGAGATTGTTTTTATTAATATAGAAGACAAGCATATACCGAGACATAATAAATCGGATATAATAATCCGGAATGAGGAATTCGCCGGAAGAATGATTGACCTCTTTCATTATTACTGGGAGAACTCATTGACAATCAAAGAGTATAAAAGTTATAAACTAAATAAAACAGCATAAACAAATTTTTACAACTTTTTAAAATCGGAGGGAAATATGAGAACTGTAATATCATACATATTATTAGTTCTGATAACATCAGGAGTTGTAATTTCAGGACCAAGCGACCCTGTTTATATCCAAGAGCTTAGCGGCAAGGTTAAAAACACAGTTACCGGTCTTCCTGTTTCAAACGGTCACATTAAAGTCATCGACTATTCTACCGTTGTTCCAAAAGAAATTGCGCGGGTTACAATACAACACAATGGACGCTATAAAATTACAAACTTTTCAGTTACAAAAATTGAAGGTGTGAAAATTTTAGCATATCCGAGTGATGTTGTCTGGGACGGCGGCTGGGGCTTGGCTTACTCGCCTACCGGACCGGGAAATAATGGAGGCGGCGGAAATAATGGCGGTAACTGGCTTTATACATTCAATCTAAGTGATGCAATCGTTGAAGGGAACAAGTATAGCTTAGACATAGATGTATCGTGGTCTGATTTTACCAATAAAGATTTCAAGCTTAATCAGAATTATCCGAATCCGTTTAATCCTGTTACGTCAATTAGTTTTGATTTACCAGTTTCACTAAATGTTACATTGAAAGTGTACAACATAAGCGGTGAAGAAGTTGCGGTTTTGGCTGACAACCAATTTTTTACAGCGGGTAATAATGAAATCCAGTTTGACGGAAGTAATCTTGCAAGCGGAATTTATTTTTATAAAATAAGCTCGGCTTATTTGAACGATATAAAGAAAATGACGTTAATTAAATAATGACGACAATTAAATAAAACTAAAGTAGAATTTAGTTTCGTTCTTAATTATCTGGAATATTAAGGGTGATAGTTTAAAAAGGAAGGGCATCAGGTGCTTAATTAAATTATACCCCGCCAGGTAAGATTAAGGAAGGAACAAACCATAGAATGGTTTTTCTTACTTTACACCTGAGCCCTTTGTATTAGCAAATTCAGGTTATTTTATTTAAAAGTCAATAACAAAATTAAATGTAAAGGAGCAAAAAAAATGAAGGGGATTTATACTTTCCTGATTTGTTTTTTAATTATTTTTTCAAATATGGTAAATGCACAATCCATAGACAGGGTTCAAAGAAACCAGGTACAAAGAATGCAGGATGATAATGGCAGCATCAGTCTTATTCCAATCAACAGAACCCCTTTAGGTCCTCCATTTGTTACGGAATTAGCTGCCGGATTCGTTCAAGGCGATGTTATAATAGGACCTGAAATTGCGACTTCAATTTCCGGATTTTATGATTACAAAACAAATGGTGAGTCAAATCATTATATACAGCAGGACCCTGCAAACCCATTAGCGTTTCACGTTATCGACATGCAGGCAGATTCTGTGGATGCTACAGGTGTAACATCCAGAAGAATAAAATATGCATTTTCACTGGACGGCGGGGTTGTATGGTCATTTGCCGATAATGTTCCGGGAATCAGAGCAGGTTATGGAGTTCTTGCACTGAAATCAGACGGTTCAGCAATTATTGCAAATCATAGCCAACCGGGCGCAATTTTAAATGCGAATTTATATGTTGATGCTTTTCCGGGGTTAGGTTCTTTCACAGAATATCTTGCGCAGGCACCGAGTGCTATCTGGCCGCAGATTTCCGTATTAAGTAACGGCAATGTAATAATGCTGTCAAGACCTCAATCGTCAACATCAGGCGCACAAAATGATACTTTATATTACTGCATATGGAATGGAACGTCGCTTGGTCCGAAACAAGTTTTCTGGATTGCCACTCCTCCTTATGCAGGCGGTGTAGCATTCAGTAACATGGCATTTAATGTAGCTGACAATAATAACGGGACAGTCGGAATGATTGCAAATCCCGAACAAGAAATGGATGTATTCGAGAGTCCGATAGTGCACATGAAAATTTCTACAGACAATGCTGCAACTTTTGGAGAAGCATTCGATATATTTACTCCTTTCCTTGAAAACGGAAATCAGGATACAGTTTATATTGCGGGCGGACATGATTTAACTTTCAAACCGGGAACAAACGATTGGGTCTGGGTTGCTTCAGGAACAGCCGACGGTTTATTTGCAAAGACAAGATTGTTCTTAATAAAAGGTACAGGTAATACAGTTACTTCAACCCAGGTGATTGCAGATACAGTAAATCTTCCGATGATGGCAAGAACATATACACAAACATGGGCATTCCAATATCCAATTGACCACCCAAAACTCGGATGGTCAGAAGACGGCAGCGCTTTATACTGTTCATTTGATGTAGTTACTTCAGATACAGGAGCACGCGGATGGAACACAAGAGATGTATTTTACATGTATTCAACAAATAACGGCACTAACTGGTCTGAGCCGGTAAGAATCACCAATACTCCGACAATCGATGAAGGATTCCCGTCAATTTCACAATGGAACCTGGGAACAACTGCTTTGACTCATACACTTAATATGTCATATATGAAAGACCCGGGTGATGGTCCGTCTTCCTTTAACGGAACAGGTTTGCTGATGCCACCGACAAGAAACACATTGATATACAGGAAAATGACGATGGCAACAACTAATATTTCCAACAGCATTACAAACCTGAATGATTATAAGTTGTTACAAAATTATCCGAATCCGTTTAATCCATCTACAACCATAACGTATAACCTTCCGCGTAAAGAATTTGTTACGCTAAAAGTTTATAACGTATTAGGAAAAGAAGTAGCATCATTAGTTAATGCTACTCAGGATGCCGGCATTCAAAATATAACTTTTGACGCATCACGGCTTGCAAGCGGTTTATATTTCTATTCCATCTCTGCAGGTGATTTCAAAGACATTAAAAAGATGATGCTGGTAAAATAGTTTTTTTATTTTTGTTCTTTTAAACTTACTGTAACCCTCATAAAATGTAGTTTTTTATGAGGGTTATTTTTTTTCTACCAACTAAAAATAACAAAGGAGAAAAAATGAAAAACAAAACATACATATTGTTTCAATTTCTCCTGCTATTTGTTCTTCTACCCTCACTTTTGCGCGCACAAGCAACTGGAAGCATAAGCGGGACAATTTCGGATGACAACGGCGAGCCTTTAACGGGTGCAATAGTTAAAATCCAGGGTTCTCAGAATGCTACCGCATCGGATGATAATGGAGAATTTCTTCTTCAGAATCTTGATGCCGGTACATATAATTTAATAACAACATTTATTGGTTTCGATTCGCTGATAACTCAAAATGTCAGGGTAACTGCAAATCAAATTACTAAATTAAAATTAGTAATGGTTCCTGAAGGAATTGAAATTGGTCCGATAAATGTAACCGCTGAAAGAGATATCCGCGACGTTAACCAAACGGGTATAACCTATTCAAGTGAACAGATTGAACACAAAGGTGTTCACGGCCTCCAAAATATTATTGCAAATTCTATATCTACTGTTCAGGACGAGCGCGGAGGTGCGGTTAATATAAGAGGAGGAAGAACAAATGAAACCGTTTATTATGTTGATGGAAATCCTACAACAAATTTGTTAGACGGTTCAACCAGAGCAAGTGTTCCTAACTCACTTATAAATGAAATTGCGGTTATTACAGGCGGCGTTAGTGCTGAATATGGTAATCTCACCACTGTTGTAAATGTTACAACAAAATCCGGCACTGATTATTATACCGGTTCGGTAGAAGCTATCACAGATGAATTAATAACAAAAATCGGCAATACCCGGAAGCAAGGTTACAATTTATATAATGTTACTTTTGGTGGTCCGGTGATTCCATCACAAGGCTTGTCAAAGGTTCTTAACTTTTACGGAAGCTTTGAAAGAGCTTTTAACAGAATTAATGGTCCTTCATGGGCATTTAATAATTTACCAAAATTATTTCCGGGTGGAGAGGTTCATAACGATGAATTTTCATCTTATTCTTACAATGGAAGATTAAATGTCAATTTAAAAGAAATAAAAGATTCCGGTATTCCGATTAATTTCAGGTTCGGTGCATCCATTGTAAATTCAACGCAACGTGTATTTTCTACTTCTAATGTAATAGCGCTTGACCCTATAACAGGAGCATTAACAACCAATTCTCACAGAAACGGTGTACAGGATAATAATGATTATCAATTTTATGGAAGAATGTCTCATGAAATAACAGAAAATTTTTTCTATGAGATTCAGGCATCATATTTTAAATATTATAATGAAGAGTATGACCCGTTATTTGGTGACAATGTTTATTTATACGGAGACACAAACTACAATCCTGCCGCCACCGTTCAGGGTTCATTCGGTGGATTAGATCCGAATCTTGCATCGTTGTTTGCAACATACGGAACCGTAAGAAACCTTTATCAAAAACTTGACATAAGTTATATCGGCGGTAAAATTGATGCTACATGGACAAAGTTAACAAAAGATTACGGTGACCATGAAGTAAAATTTGGAATGGAATATAAATACAATACATTAAGAAAGATGACTGTCTTCCCGAGTCCTTTAGCTGATTTGACCGTTGACGCAAAAGACAGATGGTACGGAACCAATCAAGGTTCTTTAAGCTCGTATGGGTATGAAATTGTTGATGCACCATCCGGCACTCTTATAACAACCGGAACACAATCAGACGGCACGCAGGAGAAACATCCATTAACGGGAGGTTTTTATATAAGAGATAAAGTCAGTTTCTCAGATTTTAATTTTAATGGCGGTTTCAGAGTTGACTTTCTTGACGTTAACGATGAAGTATTGAGAGATATTTCATATGATGTGGTAGGACCCGATGGTATAATTGCATCGGACGATGATTTTGTTCAATCAAAACCTACAATAGAAGTTTCTCCGCGTCTCGGCTTTTCTTTTCCTGTTACAGATAAAACAATATTTATTGCGCAATATGGAAAGATGATTCAGATGCCTCAGTTAAATCTTCTTTATGTATCAAAAGAGACTTTAAGAAGATTCCTATCTACATCATTACAGGATGTTGTAGAGAACTCATCACTTCAGCCGACAAAGGTTATACAATATGAAATTGGCTTACGCCATTTAGCAGGTGATTACATTGACATGGGAATAACTGCATTTTATAAGGAATCAACAGACCTTATCGGAGCAGGCAGAGTTGAAGGACCTGCAAACAGGATTCCTAATGGTTTTGCTACATATTTAAATAATGACTTTGCAATAGCAAGAGGAATGGATTTTTATCTGTCAATGAGAAGGTATAACCGTCTTGCAGTTGACCTTGCATATACACTTGCGTTCTCAAGCGGAACAGGTTCGGACTTTAACTCAAAGTTCCTTCTTGCAAACAATCTTGACCCGACAACGGGACAGACACTTCCAAGATTTGTATATCCTCTTGACTATGACCAGAGACATACAGGAAGTGTAAATCTTGACTACAGATTTATTGGAGATGATGCACCCTCCGGCTGGGCAGGAAGTGTTTTACAAAATTTTGGCATAAATTTATTATTTACGTTCAACAGCGGCAGACCATATCAGAGAAAACAGCCGTCAACCTCGGCAACGGGAACGGGTGTGGGAGAGCTTCCTCTTTCATCAAAGAATGAAGTATATACAGACTGGAGATACAGAGTTGACTTAAGAATAGATAAGACGGTTGATATCTGGAAGACAAGCTTAAACTTCAATATTTATGTAATTAATTTGCTTAACAGTGAAATTATTAACGCAGTATATCCGTCAACCGGAACTCCGAATGATAACGGATTCTTACAGACTCCTACAGGTGCATCAAGATATGAGACAAATGCATTCTTCAGAGAATACTGGCAGGAAAGAATCAGTGTAAGAGGAAACTGGGGACCGCCAAGA